>NZ_JBEXIJ010000006.1:0-62283 GCF_040608495.1 Micromonospora sp. NPDC005174
CCGCACGGCTCGGAGAAGCTGAACGACCCCTGGTTGCGGTTCGTCACACCGGCCCCGTGGCAGACCGGGCACCCCCGGCCCCCCGCCCCCCACCCGGTTGATCATGAAGTTATTGCCAGGACACGCCGACAGCGGTGGCAATAACTTCATGATCAACGCGCTCGGGGCGGGGGCGGGGGCCGGGGGGCCGGGGGGCCGGGGGGGTTAGGGGGTTGGGGTGGGGGGTTCGCCGGAATCTAGGACTGCTTGGGTCCAGCCGCCTTCGATGACTCCGGTCGCGTCCAGGACCGCCCAGTCGACGACGTCGGTCGACTCGACCACCACCGGGGCGCCGATCCGTACGCTCTCGTCGGTCGCCGCGTCGCTGGCGCTGACGCCGACGATCCGCTCCGGGGTCTCCCACGACGTCACGCCCGCCCAGACGTACTCCGGGCCGTCGTCGCCCGGCAGGCCGTACTTGACCACCAGTTGCGACTCGGCCGGCAGGTGGCCGGCGACGAAGCGGGCCCGGGCGTCGCCCAGCGCGGCGCGGGCGGTGGCTACCGCACGGCTCATCGCGTCACCCGAGCGGGCGTAGCGCACGTCCGGCTGGATGCCGGAGAACAGGGTCGCGCAGGCGGCGGCGTAGTAGCGCCCGTCCGGGCCGGGGTGCCCGGCCGGCGGGCGCAGGCTCAGGAACGAGTCGGCCTCCGGGTCGGTCGCCGGGTCCAGTTCCAGGCGCAGCAGCACCGGGGCCGTCGCGCCGTGCTGCTCCGGGTTGCCGTACGCCACGGCGATGTCGTGCCCGGTGACGGTGGCGAGCACCGGCAGTTGCACGAAGGCCGGCACCTCCTCGCCGTTGAGGCCGTCGGTCCAGTCCCGCAGCAGCCGACGGGCCGCCCCGGTCATCACCGCACCCCAGGCGCGGGTGAGGTGGTCGGGCACACCCTGGGTCTGCAACTCCAGCAGCCCGAAGCGACGCAGCCCCTTCGTGGTGAACCACAGCCCCTCGGCGTCGGACGAGTACGGCACCAGCACCCAGTCGACCAGTCGGATGCGGCCCTGCTCGTCGGGGAGCGAGCGCAGCGCGGTCGCCGGGTCAAGGAACTGGAGGCCGAAGACGTCCACCACGTCGCTGTCGACGGACTCGGCGACCGCCGCCGCCACCGCCCGTGCCGCCCACTCGTGTGCCGGCGGCCAACCGGGCCGGTACTCGGCCTGCACCACCACCAGGTGTGTCGCCGCCGCCAGCCGGGCCAACTGCTCCTCGGTGGCGCCGAACGCGGTGAGCAGGTCCGGCGGCAGCGCCGGGAATTCGGCGATCGGCCGGGTGTCCACACTCATCAGCGGGCTGTCCAGCATCTGCCGGGCGAGCCCGTGCACAGGTTCGGCCAGCCGGCCGGTCAGCGCCGCCACCGCCGTCTTCGCGCTGACCTTCGGTAGCCCTGCCATCGGCACCAGGTAGGTCGCGCTGAGCGACTCCGGCACCGGGACGGGCAGGAAGTCGTCCGTGATGAGCATGTTCGTTTCCCCCGGTGGCCGCGCCGGTGTTGTCGAGCCGAACGCTACCCGGCCGCGCGTGCCAGCTTCAGCCGGACAGCACCACACCCAGGTAGACCAGCGTGGTGACCACCTCGACGGTCGCGCCGAGCACGTCGCCGGTGATGCCGCCGAGCCGGCGTACCACGTGGTTCAGCAGCGGCACCGCGACGGCCAGCGCGGTCACGACGGCGAGTGGCCCCTGCCACGGGCGGCCCGGCACCGCGGGCACCGCCAGCAGCAGGACGGCGACCGCGCCGACGGTCAGGGCCGCCGGGCCGACCGTGCCGGCCACCATGGCGCCCAGGCCGTCCGGCCGGGCCGCGGGCACGCCGCGCCGACACGCCACCGTGACGCCGAGGCGGCCGGCGGCGGTCGCCGCGACCACCGCCGCGAGGCACGCCGGCCACGACCGCCCGGCCAGGTCGGCGAGTGCGGCGGCCTGCACCAGGAGTACGACCACCAGCGCCACGACGCCGAACGGCCCGACGTCCGGCTTCTTCATGATCTCCAGGGCGGCGGCGCCCCGGCGGTACGAGCCGAGCGCGTCCACCGTGTCGGCCAGCCCGTCCAGGTGCAGCCCCCGCGTCAGCACGGCGGCGATGCCCACCGTGACGCCGGCGGCCACCAGCGGGGGCGCGAGCAGACCGGTCAGGAGCAGGACACCACCCAGGAGTACGCCGAGCAGCGCGCCGACGGCCGGGGCGAGCGCCATCGCCGTACCCGCCACCGGGCGGTCGATCCGCCCGGCGTGTACCGGCAGCGTGCTGAAGGTGGTGACGGCGAGCCGGACGCCCGCGACGAACCGCGACTCAGCCGGCACGCCAGCCCGACGCCGGCTCGTCGGCCCCGGTGCGGGTGGGGCCCGGCCCGGCCGGCTCCGGCTCGACGAACTCCGGGTCGGTGTAGTCGGGCCCGGTGTACGCGGGCTCGTCGTCGTACTCGGGTTCCGGCTCGTCGGGCCCGTCCGGGTCGGCGTCGCCGGTGAGCGACGGGTGGACCGGCAGTGCGGCGGCCAGCGCCAGCACCGAGCGCAGCATCGGCAGCGCGACCAGGGCGTTCGCACCCTCGCCGAGGTCCAGCCGGAGGTCGAGCAGGGGCGTGAGGCCGAGCACGTCGGCGGCCAACCGCACCGCGGGGTGCTGGCCGTGGTCGGCCAGCAGGCACCAGTGCCGCGCCTGCCCGGCGAGGTCACGACTGACCATCCCGGCCGCCAACCCGACCGGCCCGTCCAGCAGCACCGGCACCCGGCGGGCGGTCGCGCCCAGCAGCACGCCGGTCGCCACGGCCACGTCGCCGCCACCCAGCTCGGCCAGCACGTCCTTGGCACTGCGTGGCGAGCGGCGGGTGCGATGCAGGGCGTCCCGCACGGCCGCGCAGCGGACCATCCAGGCCGCGTCGTCGATCTCACCGGACTCGGTGATCACCCGACCCAGCACGGAGGGCGGTTCCGCGCCGGCGGTGGCCGCCAGCACGGCCGCCGCCGCCGCCTCGGTGCCCGCCCCGCACGCACCCAGGACCAGCA
Organism: Micromonospora sp. NPDC005174; assembly: GCF_040608495.1. NCBI lineage: Bacteria > Bacillati > Actinomycetota > Actinomycetes > Micromonosporales > Micromonosporaceae > Micromonospora > Micromonospora sp. NPDC005174. Next base: position 3,044 of record NZ_JBEXIJ010000006.1, read on the forward strand.
GTTGTACGCCCGCGTCGGCCGCCTGCTCGGCCAGCCGCCAGCCGTAGCGCAGCGCCGACTCGACCTGCTCGCCGGCGAGCGCGGGCTGGGTCTCCATCGGGGCGGCGGCGGGAGTGTCCACGACCTGGAGGCTCGCGCCGGCCTCGGCGGCCAGCCGGGCCAGTGCGCCCCGGCCGGCGCGGGCCTGCGCGGCGCGCCGAGCCGACTCGCCGGCGACGGTGCCGGCGGAGGCGCCGCCCGCGTGGTCGCCGTTGAGCAGCAGCACCCGCACCGAACCCCAGGCGACCGGCGACGAGGTGCCCTGGGTGGCGGCGGCGAAGCCGACCACCCGGTCCAGGACACCCAGCCCCGCGCCCGGCACGTCCAGCGTCGCCAGCCGGTCCACCGCCTGCGGGCCCGCGTACTCGTCGGGCATCGGCAGCTCCATGCCCGGCTGGATGACCAGCCCGGTGGCCACCATCGGCAGCGCCATGGTCGGCGCGGCCCAGGGGATGCCCGGCTCCTGGTTCGGCGCGGCCGGCGGGGTGTGCGTCAGGACCTCGGGGAGCTGTACCTCGGGCGTGGGCTCCGCGTCGCCGAGGGCCGCGTCAGCCCGACCCGGGGTGCCCTGGCTCGGGGCGGCGTGCCGCGCGGTCGTACGCACCGAGCCGACCGAGGCGGACCCGGTCGGCGCGGCGGGCGCGGCGGCCGGGGTGGCCGGGGTGGCCGGCTTCAACCAGGCGGGTTGGCCGGCGACCACCAGCACCACGGCGTCGCAGGCGTCCGCGACCGCGCGGTTGGCCGCGCCGAGCGCGTCGGTGAACGCCCGCCCCAGCGGGGTGGTCGGCACCAGCGACAGCCCCACCTCGGGGCTGACCAGCACCACCCGCGCCGCGCAGGAGCGGATCGCCTCGGCCAGCTCGGCGATCGTCGCCACGTCGTCGGCGGGCTGGTACTCCGGGTCGAGCAGCACTGTCACCCAGCCACCCAGGTCGTCCACGAGAAGCGTCTCGTTGGGCTCGGCGGACGCGAGCACGTCCGCCAGCCGGCGCGGCTCCCCGGCGGTCTCCTCGGTGGTCCAGCTACCCGGCCGGCGGGCGCGGTGCGTCGCCAGTCGGGTCGCCCACTCGGTGTCCTCCGGGTCGCCCTGCGGCGCGGTGGCGACGTAGCGCACCACCGGCGCGTCGGCGACCAGGGACTCGGCGAACTCGGATTTGCCGGACCGGATACCGCCGAGCACCAGGACCGTGTTCCACCCGTCAACGGACATGCCCGTACCTTAAGGCCGCCCGGGGTCGCTCTGCCTGCCGGCCCGGCGCTCGCGCGAAGGCCGTCCCGATCCCGACGCTCGGCGGACTCCGACGGCCCCGGAGGTGGGCGAGGGGCCGTTGCGCGCCGGGCCGACTACGCTGGCGGGGGTTCGTCCCACCGGGACTTCAGCGGCGAGGGGAGACGCGGCATGGCGTGGAGCTGGCGGTACGAGGGCACGGACGGCCAGACGGTCGAGGGACCGGCGGAGTCGTTCAGCAGCCAGGCCGACGCCGAATCCTGGATCGGTCAGACCTGGCGTGAACTCGCGGCGTCCGGCGTCACCTCGGTCGCGCTCGTGGAGGACGACCGGGTGGAGTACCGGATGAGCCTGCTGCCCACGGCCGAGTGATGGCGTACGACCGGCCGGGCGCCGACAAACTGGTGCTCGGCGTGCCGAGGGCGGCGTTCCGGCCCAGTCCGGTCTTCCTCGGCCTGGTCGCGCTCTTCGCGGTCAGCGGAGTGCTGGCCTGGAACGGCTACGGCAGCGTCCGCTTCGACGTGTTCCTGTTCGTCGTCTCCGGCTGGCTGGTGTCGCTCTGCCTGCACGAGTACGCCCACGCGGTCGTCGCCTACCGCGCCGGCGACCGGGACATCGCCCACCGTGGCTACCTGACGCTCAACCCGTTCAAGTACACCCACCCGCTGCTGTCGATCGTGCTGCCGGTGGTGGTCGTGCTGCTCGGTGGCATCGGCTTGCCCGGCGGCGCGGTGTGGGTGGACCGGCACGCCATCCCGGGACGGCTGCGGCACACCCTGGTGAGCCTCGCCGGTCCGGCGACCAACGTGCTGTTCACGTTGCTGCTCGTGCTCGCGGTACGAATCGGTACCACCTCGGGAGGCCCGGTCGAGTTCTGGGCCGGTGTGGCGCTGCTGGCGTTCCTGCAACTCACCGCGAGCGTGCTCAACCTGCTGCCGGTGCCCGGTCTCGACGGCGGCAACATGATCCAGCCGTGGCTCAACCCGCAGTGGCGCAGGATGTACGACCTGTTCGCCCCGTACGGCTTTCTTCTGCTCTTCGCACTGCTGTGGAACCCGCGTATCGGCGGCTGGTTCTTCGACGCGGTCTTCGCGGTCGGTGACCTGCTCGGTCTGCCGTCCTGGCTGTACGCCGCCGGCCTGGACCTGATCCGCTTCTGGCAGAGCTGAGTCGAGCTGACCTGAGGTGTCCGGTCCGGCCGGCGCGGGCGCGCCGACCGGACCGGTCCTTGGGTCAGGGTCGCTGCGCGGGAGACTCGGTCTTGGCCGGGTCCCGCTCGACGACCGGCTCGACGATCTCGTCGATGGCCTTGAGCAGCTCGGCGTCGAGCGTGACCCCGGCCGCCTTGACGTTGTCGTGCACCTGCTCGGGCCGGGACGCGCCGATGATCGCCGACGAGACGTTCGGGTTCTGCAGAACCCACGCCACGGCGAGCTGGGCCATGCTCAGGCCGGCCTGCTCGGCGAGCGGCTTGAGCCGCTGCACCCGGGTGAGCACGTCGTCGTTCATGAACCGGGCGATGAAGTTCGCGCCGGACTTCTCGTCGGTGGCGCGGGAACCGGCCGGCGGCGGCTGCCCCGGCAGGTACTTGCCGGAGAGCACGCCCTGCGCCATCGGCGACCAGACGATCTGCCCGATGCCCAGCTCCTCGCTGGCCGGTACGACCTCGGCCTCGATGACCCGCCACAGCAACGAATACTGAGGCTGGTTGGAGACCAGCGGGACGTGCAGCTCACGGGCGAGCGGGTGGGCGGCGCGCAGCTGCTCGGCGGTCCACTCGGAGACGCCGATGTAGTGCGCCTTGCCGGAGTGCACGACGTCGGCGAACGCCTCCATCGTCTCCTCCAGCGGCGTGCTGTAGTCGTACCGGTGGGCCTGGTAGAGGTCCACGTAGTCGGTACGCAGCCGGCGCAGCGAGCCGTTGATCGACTCCATGATGTGCTTGCGGGACAGGCCACGGTCGTTGCGACCCGGCCCGGTCGGCCAGTAGACCTTGGTGAAGATCTCCAGGCCCTCGCGACGCTCGCTCTCCAGCGCCCGGCCGAGCACGTCCTCGGCCCGGGTGCCGGCGTACACGTCGGCGGTGTCGAAGGTGGTGATCCCCGCGTCGAGGGCGGCCCGCACACATGCGAACGCCGCGTCCTCCTCGACCTGGGAACCGTGGGTGATCCAGTTGCCGTACGAGATCTCACTGACGAGCAGGCCGGAACGGCCCAGGTGTCGGAATTCCATGTCCCGACCCTAACTCCGGTGGATCACGATCGCCGAGCGGCGACTCAGAGCACGGGATTGGCGTCGGTCAGCAGCCGGTCGATCTCCTCCAGCACCGCCCCGCGATCGGGATGCACCAGGTCGATCAGTGACGCGCCCCGACGGTCGAGAGCGCCCCACCGACCGCCGCCGCTGACGAGGAACGCCACCGGGTGGATGACCACCACCGGGTACGACGGTGGCACCAGCACCGTGCCCGTGCGATCCACCACACCGCGCCGGCCGGCCACGTCGACGACCGCGAGACCCTCGTCGGTGAAACCGTCGACCGGCCCCGCGTCGGTCAACTCGGTGACGAAGGCGTGGTAGCGGGTCGGCACCACGATCCGTCCGGTCCGGTCGACAGCCCCCCAGCCCTCGCGCTTCACCGCGGCCAGGCCGCGGCGGAACGGCCGTACGTCGGCGAAGTTCGGCGGGACCTGCACCGCGCCGGTCGGGTCGATCGCCGTCCAGCCGCCGTCGGTGACCACCCAGGCCAGGCCGTCGCTGAACGGGCGCACCGCCCGGAACGACGGCGGGATCACCGTCGTACCCAGCATGTTGATCAGCGACCACCGGTCGGTGTCCGGCCGCCGGACCCAGGCCAGCCCGTCGTGGAACGGCTGCGCCTCCGCGTACCGGGCGGGGACGACCACCTCGCCGGCCTGGTCGGTGTAGCCCCACAGCGGTCCGTCGCGGTCCGGCTGCGGGGGACGGTCACGGTCGAGCACCTCGTCCCGGCTCCGGAGGTACGGCCCGAAGCCGTCCGCCGATGCCCGCACGGTGACCGCGTCGAGGGCCACCCGCACCCGGTCCAGCAGCTCGGCGTCGGCGGCGCCGCGCAGGTCGAGCGCCCGCTCGAAGTGGTGGCAGGCCTCCATCAGCCGGCCCTGGTCATAGCAGGACCGCCCGGCGTGCTCGTGCAGGGCGGCGCGCAACCGGTCGGGCAGCTCGATCGAGTTGGCCTCCGCGAAGAGCTGGTCGGCCTCGGCGAAGTCACCTCGCCACCGTAGGACGTGAGCCAGTCGCGCCTGTGCCAGCGCGGTTCGGCGCAGCTCACCGGTGGCCTCCGCGTACGTGAGCGCGAGGCGTCCGTCGGCCAACGCGTCGTCGAGGTCGCCGAGGATCCGCGAGGCCACCGCGCGCAGGCTGAGCAGGCGCGCCCGGGCCCGGTTGTCGACGGCCGTGCCCAACTTCCCGGTCAACCGCCGGCGGATGGCGCGCATGCCGTCCGGCTCGGTCAGCTCCTCGCGCAGGGTCACCGGGTCCAGCCGCCAGCGATACGCGGCCAGGACCTGCTCCGGGTCGCCCTCGTCGGCGAGCGAGGGCCGCGCCGGCTTCGTAGCCGTGCTTGGAGGCGCCGACACGGGCGCGTCCGTCTCGGACGGCGCCTCACGCGGCCCGGGGATGACGGCGGCGGGTACGGGGGTGGGTGTTGCTGGCGGTCCGGAGACGGGTTCGGCGGCGGGTGGCGCGGAGACGGGTTCGGTCGCGTCGGGTGGCGAGTCGACGGCCTCGGCCGCTGGCGCGGAGACAGCTCCGGCCTGGGCCGGTGGCGCGGAGACGGGTTCCGCCGCGGCGGGGGGTTCGGGGGCGGCGGGCCGTTCGGCGGCCGTGGTCAACGGGGAGGTCGGTTCGGTGGCGGTCGGCGTGGGGGTGGCGGTTGGCGTGGAGGCGGTCTCCGCCGGTGCATCCGGCGTGGAGTCGGCTGTGGCGGACGGCGCGAGGGCGGGCGCGGGTTCGGCCGGCGGTGCCGACACGGGCGCGGTCGGCGGTGTGACCGCCGTCGACGGGGTGGGCGGGGGCGGCGTGGATGTCGCCACGGGCTCTGCCCCGGCGGACACCTCCGTCGGGGGCCCGGGCGTCGTGTGGGTCGTCCCGGTGACCGGCTCGGGCTCGGAGTCGGTGTCCGGTGTGCCGCTCGACGGGTACGCGCCGGCCGGCCCGGGCACCGCCGACGCCGACCGGTTCGACGAATCCGAGCTGGTGGCGGCGGTCGACGGTGCGTCCGGCGGGCCGGCCACCTCGTACCCGTCGTCCGCAGTGGACTCGCTCTGCCACCCCGGCGTCTCGCCGGAGCCCGGACGCTCATCCTGGTCGGATACCGGGGCGGTAGTCGTCCGTTCGTGGTCCACGTCGTCGAACAGGTCGTCCGACCAGGCGTGCGGTGCGACCGGGGCCGGAGCCGCTGGCGGTCCGGAGACGGGCGCTGCGTCGACGGGTGGTGCCGAGACGGGCCGGGCCGAGACCGGTGGTGCCGAGATGGGCCGTGTGGCGGTCTGGTCGGTTGGCGGTGCGGACACCGGCCGGTTCGACGGTGGCGAGGACGTGTCGGCCGGCGGAGCGGAGACCGACGTCGCGGCAGCCTCGACGGTGACATCGGGCCGCTGTTCGGCCGAAGGGCCGTCGACCGGCGGCTCGGCCGAACCGTCGTGCGCGTCCTCGGTCTGCGGCGGTGCCCCAGCCGGCCGGTCGAGCGGTGTTCGATCCCCCGTCGACCCGGGAACCGTCGCGTCGTCCGTCGACGTCGCGTCCTGATCGGACTCGACCGGCTGCGCGGCGGAACTGAACCAGGCGTCGGGCCCCCGGACCGGCGTCTCCGTCGGCTCCGGTGCGCTGGGCACGGACGCTTCGGAGGGCGTCGGAGGCACGTAGCGACGCGGCACGCCCGGGGCGATCGGGAGCACCGGCTCGACGTCGGGTACGGCCGACGTAGGCGTCTGACGCGCGGCGGGCTCGTCCGGCCGCTGCCACGTGGGCGGCGGCGCGGCAGGTGGACGGCTGTCCGGGCCGGGATAGCGCGGTGGCGTGGTGGGCCGAGCGTCCGTCGTCGACGCTGCTTCGGTCGTCCTGCGAGGCTCGGGCCGGGTCGGCGGCGCCTGCTGTTCGTCGGACGACGGGGGATCCACCGGGGCGGGCAGGAACTCCACCCGCAGCCGGGCGGCGGGCGGCCCGGAGACCGGAACGTCCGCCGCCGGGGACACCGGTGTGGCTGACACCGGCCAGTCGTGCTCGGAGCGCGTGGACGACGTCGAGGGTCGCCGCTCGTGGTCGGCGGGGGCGGGCGAGACGGGCCGGTCCCGTCCGGGAGCGGCGGGGGACACCGGGCGCTCCGGCGGCACCGGGCGAACCGGAGCCGTCCGGCCGGTGCCCGGCGTGGCGGGGGAGACAGGTGTGGGCGGGACCGGTGTGGCCCGACTGTAGGTGGGCGATGCGCTCGCGGCGGGGCGCGCCTGCCGTTCGTCGTACCGGGGCGGTTCCGCCGGTGGCCGCGCGGGGCCGGCCGGGGGCCGCGAGCCGACGCGCGGCTCGGGGTCGCGGTGTGGCTCGGGCCGGTAGCCCGGCTCCCGGGTGCGGTCGGGATGCACCGGGCCGGGCGGCGGCCAGGGCAGACCGCCACCCGAGCGGGAGTCGGGCTGCGGCCGGCCCTCGCGGTACGCCTCGTCGCGGTACGGCTCCGGCCTCGTGGTCTCGCGCGGGCGACGGTCCGGGTACGCCTCGGCGCGGGCCGCCGCCTCGCGGGGTTGCTGGCGGTGCGGGTCGACGTCGGGGCGGCGGCGCTCGTCGTCGCGGCGGGACTGCTCCGGCGGCTCCGGTTCGGGGCGGCGTCGCCGTCCGCCCTCGGAGGTCTGGGGCGGCCCGAATCCGTCCTCCGGCCGACGCTGCCGGTCGGTGGGCGCACCGGGACCACCCTCCACCCGCGACCGGTCATCGGTGACGCCCCGCTCCGACCGGCGAGCCTCGTCGGCCCAGCGTCCCGCGCGGCGGGCGTCGTCGGCGACGACCCGCTCCGGCTGTCGGGTGTCGTCGGAGCGGCGCTCCGGCTGTCGGGTGTCGTCGGAGCGGCGCTCCGGCTGTCGGGTGTCGTCGGAGCGGCGCTCCGAGCGGCGGAGGTCGTCGGGGCGGCGGTCGGGCTGACCGTCGGAGCGGGAGCGGGAGCGGCTGTCGATGGGCGCCCACTGGCCGGCACCCTCGGCGGCCCAGCCGTCGGTGGGGCGGCCGTCGGTGGGGCGGCCGTCGGTCTGGCGGCCGTCGTGGCTCCGGGCCGGTCGGGAGCCGTACCCGTCACCCGGCTGTCGCTCGTGGCCGACGGGCGGTCGATCCGGCGTGCCCCGTCGGCGCGGTGGCTCGTCCGGCTCGGTCACCCAGCCGGGATCGTTGCGCGCGGCCGGGGAGTACGGCCCGGGGGAGACCGGCGGCGCCATCGGGTACGCCTGGTCCCGGTCGGCCGGCTCGGGTCGGCGCCGGCGGCTGTCGTACCCCTCGGAAGCGGGCTGTTCGCGGTGCCAGGCGGCCTCGCGGCCGGGCACCCGGTCGTCGGCGGCGCGTCGGTCGGACCAGGCGGTACGCCGGTCCGACTCGGAGGAGCGGCGCTCCTCCCGACGGGGCGGCTCGGGAAGTGGCCGGCGGTACGGCTCGTGGTCGTAGTACGCGGTCTCGGAGCGGCCGTTGCGGGAGCCGTCGGTCGTCCGCTCGTCGCCACGTGGCCAGCCGTAGGACTCGCCCGGCTCGTCGTCCGCCCGCCAGCGGCCGTCGGGCTCGGCCGGAGGCTCGTCGGCCCAGGATCGGCCGAGGTAGGTGCCGTCCGGACGGGTGGGTGCGAGCGGCGGCACCTCGGCACGACCGATCGCGCTCGCCCGTCCGCGCGGCGGTGGGGGCTGGTGGGTGGCGCCGATGTCGCCGGGATAGCGCTGGCCGGGGAACTGGGGTTGCCATTCGGTGGTCGGTTCGACCACCCAGGACGGTTCGTTCGGGTCCCGCCACCGGTCGGTGTAGCGGCCGTTCATCCGGCGAGCCCGTCGCCACACCCGACCGCTCGGCCGCTCCCCGTCGACGGTGAGGTGTCCGCGCTCCCGCCCTGCTGCCGCCTGGGCGTCCGGTCGCCGCCTGCCACGCTCCGGTGGCCGGCTCGCGTCCGCTCGCTCACGGCGTTGTCACCTCGTTGCACATTGTCGCGCTGGGGCCTCGCGTGCCGGTCGGGTCGCCCGTTCCGGCAGGGCGTGGCTGCGGATGGAGGGTAACGGCGCGGACTCGCTCACCGCCACTGTGGCACCGGCCACGGGCGCAAACGTTATCCCATGGTTCCGGACATTTAGGTCGATAACCGAATCTGAGCTACGACGATACCCCACCCACCGACGGGACGGACCAGGGCATCGGGTCAGGGATGCTCCATGACGAGGACGGCGAAGGTCCCGGCGACCAGCGCCTCGTACCGGTGCGGGGTGTCGCCGGCGAACGTCGCGTAGTCACCCGGACCGAGGTCGACCACGCCGGTCTCGGGTCCCACCCGGAGCCGCCCGGCGGCCACCACCACGTGCTCGACGCTGTGCGGAGTGTGTCCGTCCGCCTCCCGGACCGCGCCGGGCTCCAACTCGATCAGGTAGATGTCCCGGCGGGCCTGCGACGTTCCGGCGCTGAGCAGCGTTCCGGTGAAGTCGGCCTGCTCGGAGCCGACCCGGGGCCCCTGGCCGGCACGGATCACCCGGAAGTCGTCGGCCGTCGGCTCGACGAGCCGGCTGAACGGTACGCCCAGCGCCACGCCAATCGCCCACAGCGTCTCCACGCTCGGGTTGCCGGAGCCCGCCTCCAGTTCGAGGAGCGTGGACTCGGCGACCCCCGCCCGAGCGGCCAACTCGGTCAGCGAGACACCGCCCCGCTCGCGTTCGCGGCGCAGGGCGGCGGCGATGCTGGCCGACGGGGCAGCCGGTTCTCCGGGCATGCGTGTTCGCTCCACTGGATCATCGTTCGCGGTCACGAACAACGGGCGACCTGTGCACAGTGCTGGACTACGCGCACGGTACAACGAACGGCCGCTGCCCGGACGTTTCCCGACGTCCTGTGCCCCCAACGCGGCCAGGGCCGCGCCGGCGCGCCGGGATCAGACCTTGTCGCCGAGCTTCACCGCGGGCGCCGGGGTGCGCATCCGCCGGAAGGTGATCGACCGCATCACGGCGTACAGGTAGAGCGAGCCCATCCGCTGGTCGGTCTTCGGGAAGCGCTCCCGGACCAGCTTGCCGATCTTGCGACAGATCAGCAGCGAGTCGACGACCACACCCAGGGCGAGAGCGCCCCAGAGCACGTTGGAGATCAACCGGACCACCGGCGGCATCGCCGCGTTCGAGCCGATCAGCACGATCAGCGCGCCGCCGAAGAACCAGGTGCCGACGGTACGACGGGAGTCGACCACGTTGCGGGCCAGCAGCCGCTCCGGGCCGCGGTCGCGGGGGCCACCCTCGCGGCGGAAATCCGCCGCGGCTTCCGCCCGCAGTTGGCGACGCCGCTCCCGTTCCTCCTCCTTGGTGAGGGGACGGCTCGGGCCGGCCGGTCGTCGACCGACCGTGGGCCGCTTCGGCGTCTCCCGACCCTTGGCCGGGGTGTAGCCGCGGGAACGATCGGCGGCGGTCTCCTCGGGGGTCACCGAGGAGACGGCCTCGTCGACGAGGTCGGTGGACTTGCGGCGAAAGAGCGACGGCACGGGGCAAGGGTAGCCAACGGTCCGCGCCCGGTGCACATCGCGGTGCATCGGGCGACGGCTCCAGGTCGCAACGCGGACCTGGAGCCGTCGGGCCGAACGATTGGTGCGAGAGGTTACGGGCGCTCGGCGTGCGCGCCCAGGTCGGCGAGCTTCGCCTCGAAGTCCTCGTAGCCCCGGTTGATCAGGTCGACGCCGTACACCCGGGAGGTGCCCTCGGCCGCGAGCGCCGCGATCAGGTGGCTGAAACCGGCCCGCAGGTCCGGGATGACCAGGTCGGCGGCGTGCAGCTTGCTCGGCCCGGCGATGACTGCCGAGTGCTTGAAGTTGCGCCGGCCGAAGCGGCACGGGGTGCCGCCCAGGCAGTCCCGGTAGACCTGGATGTTGGCGCCCATCGAGTTCAGCGCCTCGGTGTAGCCGAGCCGCTGCTCGTAGACCGTCTCGTGCACGATCGACAGGCCGCGGGCCTGGGTCAGGGCCACGACCAGCGGCTGCTGCCAGTCGGTCATGAAGCCCGGGTGTACGTCGGTCTCCAGCGCGACGGCGTTCAGCTCGCCGCCGGGGTGCCAGAAGCGGATGCCACCCTCCTGACCCGGGTCGCCCAGCTTCGGCGCGCGGGCGTCGGTGACCTCGTACTCGCCGCCGACGGACCGGAAGATGTTCAGGAAGGTCATCATGTCGGCCTGCTGCGCGCCGAGCACCTCGACGTGACCACGGGTGGCCAGCGCGGCGGCGGCCCAGCTCGCGGCCTCGATCCGGTCCGGGATCGGCCGGTGGGTGTAGCCGTGCAGCTTCGGTACGCCCTGGATCTCGATCACCCGGTCCGTGTGGACCTTGATGATCGCGCCCATCTTCTGCAGGATGCAGATCAGGTCGATGATCTCCGGCTCCACGGCGGCGTTGCGCAGCTCGGTGACGCCCTCGGCCATGACCGCGGTCAGCAGCACCTGCTCGGTGGCCCCGACACTCGGGTAGGGCAGGGCGAACTTGGTGCCGTGCAGCCCGTTCGGGGCGGACAGGTGCAGACCCTCGGGCCGCTTCTCGACCGTCGCGCCGAACTCCCGCAGTGCCTGCAGGTGGAAGTCGATCGGACGCGGGCCGATGTGGCAGCCGCCCAGGTCCGGGATGAACGCGTGCCCCAGCCGGTGCAGCAGCGGCCCGCAGAACAGGATCGGGATGCGGCTCGAACCGGCGTGCACGTTGATCTGGTCCGTGCTGGCGCTCTCCACGTTCGCCGGGTCGAAGACGAGCTCGCCGTCCTCGGCACCGTCCGTCACCTTGACGCCGTGCAGACCGAGCAGACCCCGGACCACCTCGACGTCTCGGATCTTCGGCACGTCGAACAGCCGGCTCGGGCTGTCGCCCAGCAGTGCGGCGACCATCGCCTTCGAAACCAGGTTCTTCGCGCCGCGCACGCGGATCCGCCCTTCGAGCGGAGTACCTCCGTGCACGACCAGGACGTCGTCGGTCAACGCAACCTCCAGCGCTTCGGTGCTGCTGTGTTGATGGTGGGGAGCGTGAACCTTGTCGCTACCCCGGATGCGGCCATATCGAAACGGCCCGCTCGCGTCGTCGCTTCGGCAGCATAGCCCTCGGTGACGAAAAAGGACTCGGTCAGACCGGCGTGTGTGGCATTAATCGGTGATCCGGCACTTTTGTGTACCAGAGACGTCACTTATCGTGATCACGCTCCGGGGAGGGCGAGCATCTGGTCCAGCGCCACCCGCGCGTGGTGCGCCGTGTCGGCGTCCACCGTGATCTGGTTGGCCACCCGGCCCGCGACCAGCTCCTCCAGCGCCCACACCAGGTGCGGCAGGTCGATCCGGTTCATCGTCGAGCAGTAGCAGACCGCCTTGTCGAGGAACATGATCTGCTTGTCCGGGTGCGCCAGGGCCAGCCGGCGGACCAGGTTCAGCTCGGTGCCCAGCGCCCACGCCGAGCCGGCCGGCGCCGCCTCGATCGTCTTGATGATGTACTCGGTCGAGCCGACGTGGTCGGAGGCCGTGACCACCTCGTGCCGGCACTCCGGGTGGACCAGCACGTTGACCCCGGGCACCCGCTCCCGTACGTCGTTGACGCTCTCCAGGGTGAACCGGCCGTGCACCGAACAGTGCCCCCGCCAGAGGATCATCCTGGCGCCGCGCAGCTGCTCCGGGGTGAGCCCGCCACCGGGCTTGTGCGGGTCGTAGAGCACGCAGTCGTCCAACGACATGCCCATCTCCAGCACCGCCGTGTTGCGGCCCAGGTGCTGATCCGGCAGGAACAGCACCTTCGAGCCCTGCTCGAACGCCCAGTCCAGCGCGCGCTTGGCGTTCGACGACGTACAGACCACGCCGCCGTTGCGGCCCACGAAACCCTTGATGTCCGCCGACGAGTTCATGTACGTCACCGGCACGGTCGCATCCGCGATGCCCAGCTCGGTCAGCGTGTCCCAGGCGGCCTCGACCTGGCCCAACACGGCCATGTCCGCCATCGAACAGCCGGCCGCCAGGTCGGGCAGGATCACCCGCTGGGTGTCCGTGGTGAGGATGTCGGCGCTCTCGGCCATGAAGTGCACGCCGCAGAAGACGATGTACTCCGCCTCCGGACGGGCCGCCGCCTCGCGGGCGAGCTTGAAGGAGTCACCCGTCACGTCGGCGAACTGGATCACCTCGTCGCGCTGGTAGTGGTGCCCCAGCACGAAGACCTTGCTGCCCAGCTCCGCCTTCGCCGCCCTGGCGCGGGCCACCAGGTCGGGATCGCTGGGCGCCGGAAGGTCGCCCGGACACTCGACGCCGCGCTCGGTGTCGGGGTCGCTGCCCCGACCGAGCAGCAGCAGAGCCGTCGCCGTGTTGGAGGGTTCCACCCAGGTCGAAGTCACGTAGCCCATGGTCCCACAGCGCGAGCGCGCCGCAGCTCCGCTCGGTGTGGGCTGCCACACTGCTCGGCATGCGCGTGCTGCTCTGCCCGGACAAGTTCGCCGGCACCCTGCCCGCACCGGAGGTCGCCGCCGCGGTTGCCGCCGGTTGGCGCAGCGTGACCGACGGCGACGATCTGCTGATCCGGCCGCTGGCCGACGGCGGGCCGGGCTTCGTCCAGGTGCTCGCCGAGGCGCTCGGCGGTCGGCGACTGCCGGTGTCGACGGTCGACCCGCTGGGCCGACCGGCGGCCGGTGAGATCCTGCTCACGGCCGACGGCGCGACCGCCTACCTGGAGAGCGCCCAGGCGTGCGGACTGCACCTGCTCGCCGCCGCCGAGCGCGACCCGAAGGCCACCACGTCGTACGGCCTGGGTCTGCTGGTGGCCGCCGCCGTGGAGAGCGGGGCCCGGAGGGTGGTGATCGGGCTGGGCGGCTCCGCGACCAACGACGCCGGCGCCGGCATGCTGGCCGCCCTGGGTGTGACACCGCTCGACACCGCCGGCGCGGCCCTGCCGTACGGCGGCGCGGCGCTCGCCGCCGTCGACGCGTTGGACGGCGTACCCCGGCTGCGGGACGCCCGGCTGGTCGCCGCCACCGACGTGGACAACCCGCTGCTCGGCCTGCACGGCGCGAGCAACGTCTTCGGCCCGCAGAAGGGCGCCGACCGGGCCGACGTGCTGCTGCTCGACGCCGCCCTGGAGCGCTTCGCGGCGGTGCTGGAACGGGACCTGCCCGGCTGCCCGGAGGGGCTGGGCGCGCTGCCCGGCGGCGGGGCGGCCGGCGGACTCGGCGCGGCCATCCTCGCGCTCGGTGGCACCTGCGAGTCGGGCATCGGTCTGGTCACCCGTGCCGTCCGGCTGGACGCCGCCCTGGACACCGCCGATCTGGTGATCACCGGGGAGGGGTCCTTCGACCACCAGTCGCTGCGCGGCAAGGTGGTCGCCGGGGTGGCCGGGGCCGCCCGGGACCGTGGGGTGCCCTGCGTGGTGGTCGCCGGCCAGGTCAGCACCGGCCGGCGGGAGGCTGCCTCGGCCGGTGTGACCGACGCGTACAGCCTGGTGGAGCACTTCGGCGGCGAGGCGGCCGGCGGGCTCGCCGCCGCGCTGAGCCGTCCCGCGGACGGGCTGCGCGAGCTGGGCGCCCGACTGGCCCGGCAGTGGAGCCGCTGAGCGCTCGTCACCGCCCCACCTGGGGCGAGGGTCCCGCCACGCGGGTACGTCCGGCCGGGGCGGCGTACGATCGGAACTGGACCACAACCGGGAATCACTGGACGGCGCGCGACGTTGGCCAGTGCGTCCGGACCCAAGACCGCGCAGGGAGACTTCCACGTGACCACGCCAGCGCAGACCGAGTCGACCGAGGCCCAGGCCCCTACTTCCGTCGTCATCACCGACGTCGCGGCGCAGAAGGTCAAGGCCCTGATCGAGCAGGAGGGCCGCGACGACCTGCGGCTCCGGGTCGCGGTGCAGCCGGGCGGCTGCTCCGGCCTGCGGTACCAGCTCTTCTTCGACGAGCGCTCGCTCGACGGTGACGTCGTCACCGACTTCGGTGGCGTCGAGGTCGTCGTCGACCGGATGAGCGCCCCCTATTTGGCCGGCGCGACGATCGACTTCGCCGACCGGATCGACGCCCAGGGCTTCACCATCGACAACCCCAACGCGGGCAACTCCTGCGCCTGCGGCGACTCGTTCAACTAAGGTCGCGCACCACGCACCACTGACGACGGGGCAGTCCCACGGGACTGCCCCGTCGTCGTGCCCGCCCCCCCGCAACGCTGGTGACCAGCCGGTTGCCGTTGCTCGACCGACCGGACACGTCCGGGTTGCCGGGCCGGTAGGCTGACCGCGCCCTGCTCCCGACCCTGAGGGTTGACATGAAGATCGCCGTGACCGGCTCGATCGCCACCGATCACCTGATGAGCTTCCCGGGTCGCTTCGCCGACCAGCTCATCGCCGATCAACTGCACAAGGTTTCGCTCTCCTTCCTGGTGGACGACCTGGTGCTCCGACGTGGCGGGGTGGCGGCGAACATCTCCTTCGGCATGGGGCAGCTCGGGCTGCGCCCGGTGCTGCTCGGGGCGGTCGGGGCCGACTTCGCCGACTACCGCTCCTGGCTGGAGCGGCACGGCGTCGACTGCGACTCGGTGCACATCAGTGAGGTGGCGCACACGGCGCGGTTCGTCTGCACCACCGACACCGACATGTGCCAGATCGCCTCGTTCTACGCGGGCGCGATGAGCGAGGCGCGCAACATCGAACTGGCCCCCGTCGCCGACCGGCTCGGCGGACTGGACCTGGTGCTGGTCAGCGCCAACGACCCGGCGGCGATGCTCCGGCACTCGGCCGAGTGCCGCACCCGCGGGTACGCCTTCGCCGCCGACCCCTCCCAGCAGCTCGCCCGGATGCCCGGCGAGGACGTGGTCGCGCTGATCGAGGGCGCCGAGTACCTGATGACCAACGACTACGAGAAGTCCCTGCTGCAGAGCAAGGCGCAGCTCAGCGACGAGCAGTTGCTGGACCTGGTCAAGGTGCGGGTCACCACGCTGGGCAAGGACGGCGTGGAGATCGCGGGCCGGGGCATCGACCCCATCCACGTACCCATCGCGCGCGAGATCCGGGCCGTCGACCCCACCGGTGTCGGCGACGGCTTCCGGGCCGGTTTCTTCACCGCGCTCTCCTGGGGCCTCGGCCTGGAGCGGGCCGCCCAGGTCGGCTCGCTGCTGGCCACGCTGGTCCTCGAGACGGTCGGCACCCAGGAGTACGACGTACGCCGCGACCTGTTCGTCAAGCGCCTCGCCGAGTCGTACGGCGACACGGCGGCGGACGAGGTACGCCCCCACCTGCTCCCGTAGTCCCGGATCGGTCTGCCGCGCGAGGGTAATTCGTTGCGCGGACGGCTCGCGGGAACCTCGCGGCCACCTCCCGGTAACTCGACAGCCCGTTGTTGCGGGCGCGAGTGCCGAACGGGAGGTGGTCATGAAGGGCACCCTGGACGCGGGCTGTCCCGAGTTCCTGGTGAGCTGGGTGCCGTCGGGTATGCATCTGAGCCTCGGGCCGGACCCGGTGCCGTCGGAGGTGCTGCTGGCCGCGCCCGTGCCCGGTCTGCACCTCGTTCACCGGGCCGAGGACACGGCCGGCTCGGCGCTGGCGTTCGACATTCTGCTGGCGCAGCCGAGGGCCGTGGTCGAGCAGATGGTGGACGCTCCGCCGGCGTCCGTGCTCGCCGAGATCGATCTCGACCGGGCCATCGCGCGGGCCGACCGGCTGCGCATGCCGGTGCGGGTGCCCCGTGACGTGCTGGCCGGCGGGGGCTCCAGCCGCGTGGTGCCGATCGGGTCGGCTGATCACGGCGTCGACCACGTCCTCGTCCTGCCGGCCAGTCACCTGCTCGAAGGCGCGTCGGCTCTCGCCGGGGACGCGGACGCGAGCGTGCGGACGCCGCAGAAGGTTCTCCCCGACGTGACGGCGGCGGTGCGAGCAGCCGTCCGGGCCGGCGCCGGACAACTGGTGGAGCCGAACCTGCCCATGTTCGTGCTCTCGACGGCCACCAGCGGCTCCTTCGCCGACCGGAACGTGCCCGCTGTGCATCCCGCCGTGGTGCACCAGCTCGTCGAGCGGTTCGGACAGCAGTACCGCGGATCGTCGATCCAGTTGGTCGGTCCGGACCCGGGCGGGCTGCTGCGTGACCGGTATCCGCAGTCCTTCGGCCTGGTCGACGCGCTCCAGGAGGCGGGGCATGGGCAGCTGGACGCCCCGGGTCGGGCCGTCCTGCTGGCCGAACTGGCCGCCGTGGGCGCCACGCTGATCGGTGCCACCGGAGATATCGCCGACGTGTCGGGTCACCGGGGTCTGCGGACGCTGTGGCTCGGCGGCGAGGTGCGGCCCGACGACCCGCTCGGCGACGGGCCGGCCCAGTCGCAGCGCCTCGTCCTGCCGGTCGACTGGCCGGCGGAACGTGACGCCCTGGGTGCGCTGGTGGGCGGTCTACCGGATTCGACAGGTGCGGTGCGAGCGGCACTGAATGACTGGCTGTCGTCGGTGGTGGGCTATCGGGGGCGTATTCATCAGGAACGGGAGGCTCTCGGTCGCGTCGACGAGGTGTTGGCGCTGCGGCTTCGCCTGGCCGGTGACATCGAGGCTCACCTGATGTCGGGACTCGCCGCACTGGACGAGAGCCCGCGTGCGGCGAGTGGGTGGTGGAACGATTTCCGGGGCGATCCGGACTTCGACCTCACGCAGATATTCCAGCTGGCGCCGGTGGAGATCTACGGCCTGCTGCGCCGTTCGGTGGATCTGGACTGGGCCTTCGGGACGACTGTGGTGCCCGAGTCGATCAAGGGGCACGAGTTCGGGCCGGTCCGGGCCGACAAGGTGCCGGGGAGGGACGCGGATGGCCTTCCGATCCGCGTCAACCCGCTGTGGACACCGCTGGCCACGCTGACCGCCGCGCACTTCACCGATGCGCCGGGTGTCGCATGGCAGTTCTCCGTGACGCACGACGGACTGCCGTGGTTCGGCAGTGAGAACACCTCGCAGGTCGTACCCGAGCGCGAGTGGGCGCGGTTGCAGGAGTCTCGGCTCGCGTCGCAGGTTCTGCGCGAGCGGCTCGACGGGCTCGGGCATCCCACCATCGGCGCACGCTTCGGATCCGATGGCGCGTTCGTGGTCGGCGACAACCGCGTCGGCGGGGAGGTCCACTACGACCCCGACGATGACAGCCTGATTTTCAACGACCAGTCGGGCCGGACGATGAGCCCCAAGGTCCGGCCGGCGCTCACCGAGAAGGAATCCGAGACCTGGGTGACGCACGTCGCCCGGATGGTGAGCGCTCAGACGGGGCTGAAGTTCGAGATCGGCCTCTCCAAACAGACCGCGAAGGCAGCGCTCAAGTCGAGTCCAGGCGACCCGGAAGCGCTCGCCAAGGTCGCCATCGTCAAGGCCGGGCTCTCGGACCGTCGGGCGGTCGGGCTGCTCCGCGAGGCCGCCGACCGCCTGGACGCCCGAGTCGCCGCGGCGCTGGATCGCCTGCCGGCCACGGCGGCGAAGATCGAGGCGACCAGGGCGTGGACGGCATTCCGGGACGTCGTGGCGGACACCGCAGGCTCGACCGTCGGTGCCGCGGCCAGGGCCGTCGCGGCGTATCTGACGGCGCTCTCGCAGGTGGCTTCGGCCGTGGGACCGTCGGCCCCCCGGGTGCTCCCGGATCCGGGATACTTCTTTCCCCTCCCCGTCGCGGAGGTGCCGTCGGGCCTCCGGATCGGCGCCGCACAGGTTCCCGACGAAGCGGGCGACGCGGTCCGACGCCCGGGTCCGGAGCGGATCGTGGAGGTGCGCTTCCGCGCGAATCCCGACCTGGGAGACATCGGGCTGGCGCGGTTGGCGCTTCTCCGTCAGCCGGTGGATGTGGTCAACGCCGCAGTGCATCGGCCGGCGGTCGCCGACCTGACGGACGCCTTCGACGCTCAGGCGCGGGCCGACGCGTTCGGCCTCCCCGTGGACCTGGCCAGGGCGGACGCCCCGCAGCGGTATCTGACCCAGCCGCCGACCGGATCGGTCTGGCTCGACGAGCACGGCCGGACGGTCGACCAGCCCGCACAGGCTAACTATCTGCGTATCCGGCCGACCCGTCACCTCGTCGAGCAGCATCTCGACCACAACCACAGCCACGACCACGGGACCGAGTCCGCCGACCGGACGTCCCCGTCGAACGCCGGCGCGCCGCACATCGCGTCGTGGCAGTCCGAGCCGCGACCGCGCTTCGCCAGGGCCAACCGGTCCCGCTGGCAGAACGCGCTCACCCCGCAGGACCGGGCCATGGTCGACGCGGTCGTCGAGGCGGTGCACCGGATCGACTCGACGCCCGGTCCACGGCGGGCCGCAGAACTGGCGGTGGTCGACGCGTTGCGCTCGCTGAACGTGCTGCGGGATCACCACGGCGCGGCGCGGCGCGGCGAGCACCTGCTGGCCACGATGCAGCGCCGGTTCACCCGGGACGGGCGGGCGGACCCCTCGCGGGTCCGTCGGATGATGCTGCACCACCGCACCGACCTCGGCGAAAGCGATCAGGAGGTCCTCCGGTACGCGGCCACGGCGGTGCGACTGGCGCTCGCCCACGGCAGTGCCCTACCCGCCGCGACGATCGACGTGGACTCCGCGACGCTGACCGTCGAATTCGCCGCGCCGGGCGGCGCCAGGCCGGTGCTCTCCGCCGAGCAGCACACCGTGCCCGTCGACGTCGTCCCTGTGGACCAGTGGTCGTACGCGCTCACCGACTCCGCGCTGCTCGTCGACGGTCGACTGAAGATCCGGTCGGACGCGAGCGACAGGTCCCTCGTGCTCGGCCTCGGGGGACTGTTCGCCCAACTCGCCACCGAGGGGGCCGCCGGTCTCGCCCGGACCCTGCTGGCGGGCAGCGCGCAGGCCCTGCACGCCAAGCGGACGATCCTGCGGCGGATCCACTTCGGCGGCAGCGCGTGGGGCACAACGCGACCGAAGCGGTGGCTGAAGAAGCACCTCTCGATGCCGCACACCACCGAGGTGCTGCGGGCGGAACTCCGCGCCATCGACGAGGAACTCGCGGTCGCGGAACCCGGCCACTCCGACACCGCGGTCTGGGGCGTGGACCAGCCCGCCCACCTGACCGGCAGGGCGTCCTTCGCCGACCACTTCGCTCGGCGGTTGGTCTCCGCGTCGTCGGTCGCGACCACCTTCGCCGGTGGGCTGAGCAACGATCCGCCCCGGGCGATGGCGTTGATGGGAGCATCGGTCGCCGGCACGGGAGCGCAGGCCATCGTCCAGGCGGGGTCCGATGCGCTGGCGGCGAGCGTGAGCGGCAGCGCCGCGTCGACGGCGGTGCTGACGGTCCCCAAACGATGGGGCGAACTGGGGCGGCCGGCGAAGACCGTGCTCGGACTGCCCACCGCTCAGGTGACCAAGCGTGCGCCCTCCGCGTTGGCGCTGGCGGCTGCCTCAGGTCTGGTGACCGGTCTGGTGGGCCTCGACGTTCCGGCGGTGCTGGACGCGAACGGGCAGGTTCTCGTCGAGGCGCACAAGGCGCACCGGTGGGATCTGGCTGGCCTCTCGACCGCGCTGCAGGGCGGGCAGGGTCTGCTGGCCGGCGCCGGTTCGGACTGGGTGTTCGACCTGTGGGAGGGGCGGGCGAAGGGCGCTTTCGAGCGCGCCCTGAGCGGCAGCCCGGACCACCGCCGCAATCGGTACGTGGAGGTCGCGTTCCACCACGCGCTGGAGCTGTACCGGCGGTGGGGCGAGTCCCTGAACTCCGGTGCGGCCGTTCCGGAGCACCTGAAGGCCGACCTCGCCGACCTCGTCGGGCAGGTGGACGGGTTGGAGCGGGCGCTCAGCAGGGAGGTGGACAACAAGGTCGCCGACCTGCGGCACCGCCGTCGGCTGGTCAAGCGTTTCGGCGGCATGTTCGGTCGGCAGCAGGGGCGCCAGAGTTACGACCTGGTCGATCGCGGGCTGCCCAACGGGAGGCCGAATATCTGGCACCACATGGTGCGCATCGGCATCCAGTACTCCGCCGCGCAGGTGCCGTCCCAGGTGATCGGTCATCTCGCCGGCAGCGCGGCTGGACTCGCGGACGCCGGTGTCCTGTCCGGCGCGGCGCGCGGACTGGCCTACGGCGCCGGGTTCAGCGCGTTGAAGAACCACGAGTTCCGCGACGCGGTGGCGGTGGCGGCCTGGGACGCCCGGTCCCGGCTGGGTGTCGTCCGGACCCTGCTGGACGCGATCGCCAAAGGCGAGGTCGCGGGCGACGGCGTGCTGCCCCGCGCCGCCGATCCGCAGCGTTACCCGTGGTTGGCGAAGTTCAGCCAGGACACCGCACGGGTACTGGATCAGCGCAGGATCAACCAGCTCGTCGGACGGCCCACCGAGATCTCGGCACGTACCCAGATGATCTACAAGCATGTGCCGTCCACCGCCGCGGGCGCGCTGGGTTACGGCATCGCGGCGGGTGCCGGGATGATCGCCGCTCCGGTGGCGCTGCCCCTGATCCTCACGGTCGTCGGCGTCCTGGCGGTCACCGGCGCGGGGGAGACGTACCTGCGGACCCACGAACCGCGGCACCGCCAGGCGGCGCGGTTCGCCGGCGCCGTCGCCGAGGTGAGCAGCCAGCCCCGCTCCAGCGAGCAGTTCGTGCAGGTTCTCCGGGACAACCTGCGCGAAGCGGCAGCGGCCAACGAGCTGATCAGACCGATCGAGCTGCCGCCCAAGGCCGGGGTGCTCAAGCGGTTCGGTCGTTGGCAACGCGACGGCTTCAGCGACGTGTGGGTCAGCGGGAACCGGCGCGTCCGGCGGGCCGTGGTGTGGGCGCAGGATCAGGCCCGCGCCGGCGAGCCACCGCGCCACCTCACCCGGCAACCGCTCCGGGCGACCGGACCGGTACACCTGACCTCCGCCGACCGCGCCGAGGTCGACGCGTTGCACGAGATCCTCACCGATCTGGACACGCTCAAGAGCTGGGCCGTCGGCGACGACACCGACCGCGAGCTGCTCCGTACGGACCTCGCTCTGCACCTCGACAAGGTCGGTCTCTGGCAGGGACCGGACTGGTCCTGGAGCGATGCGCGCTGGACGGCTGTCGCCGCGGCCCTGCGATCCCGACACGGCCGTGCCGATCCCCTGGTCCGGAGCGACCCGGGCGTCGAATCCGTCGAGTCGATGGCGGCGCTCCGGCGTGCCGAATCGGATCCGCGGTCGCCGTACCGGGTGGCCGTCGACCATGAGCGGGAGAGGACGAACCACCTCTGGGCCGGCATCGCCAGGATGTCGTCGACCGCGGCGCGACCGCGACCCTGGGCGTCCGTGATCTCGCCGACGAAACTGCAGATCGCGGTCGGAGACCTGAAGAGCGCCGAGCTGGACCTCCGGGTCGACACGGCGCTCAACGGGCCCGCCGACATCGTGCTGCGGCCGCGGCACTGGTCGGCGCCGACCTACGAGCTGGTCGTGCGGGACAGCGCGACCCTGCACGATCCGGACGCCCTGGGTCGTCTCCTCGACGGTGCCATCGAGCAGGTCAGGATCAATCGGCCGGGGTTCGGCGCGCGGTCGTGGAACCTGGTCCAGCACGCGTTCCGCACCGAGGACAGGTATCCCGTCCTGCGCCGACAGCTCAATCCGTTCGGCCCGGTGAGGTGGCCGCTCCGGCTCACCCCCGCCATCGCCGCGCACCCCAACCTGCACGTGATCTCGTCGCACGACGGGCCGCGCCCGCACCGGCTCATCGACCACCTGATCCCGGCGGCGGCCCGGGCCGCGTACCCGGTCATCCTGCTGGACGCCCCGAGGATCGGCCACGCCGTACTCGATGCTGACCTTGCCGCGCTGAACTACCTGCTCGAACAGTTCGCCCAGCGTGATCAGCTGCCGGTGGTCGTCACCCGGGGGAGGGTGAGCGGCGACGTGCTCGACGTGGCGGCGAAGTACGGTGCCGCCGTCCTGCATCCGACCCTGGACAAGCCCGTCGGCGGCGGGTTGAACAGCCTCCAGCTGGGCCACCGGTGGAAGGTGACCGCGTCGCGGCAGGTGCCGGGTGCCCGTGCGGACAGCACGGCATGGGACCGCATCACCCCGGCGGTGCTCGACGCGGCCGCCCGACTCGCGCGCCCCACCGAAGCGGTGTCCCGCGTCGACGACGCGCTCGGCGAGTTGATCTGGTCGGTCGACCTGGCGGCCGAACCGGCGGCCGGCCGTACGGTCTTCCGCAACGTGGCGCAGCGGTGGTCGACAGACGGGATGAAGTCCAACCTCGCCCGGGTCAAGAGGATGATCGAGCGCGTGCCCGGCCGACGCGACCTGGGCATCCTCGCGCCGGTGTTGGAGTTCGGTGCCGCCGGCCAGGCCGACGTCGTCTTCGACTACGCGATTGCCGACGAGGCGCGACGACCCCGGGTGCTGCTCGACTCGGTGGGCCGTCTCGACCTGGCGGGGCAGCTCGACGTGCCGACGGGGGCCGGGCTGACCACCGGCGCGCTCGTATCGATGGTGAGCGCCATCGGCGGCGACACGTCGACGCCCGCCGTCGCGGTGTCGGTGCTCGAGGTGCTTCCCGTGATCAGGGCCGGGAAGTTCGAGGACGCCCAGGCATTCATCGAGGACAACCGGGGTCGATTCTCCCCCCAGGAGAAGGGGCGGTGGGTGGATGCGATCGCAGTCCTGTCCGCCAGCATGCCGGGTCGCGCCGAGCAGCTCGAACGGTTGTCGCAGGCGGTGTTGACCTGTTGAGTTCGGCTCTCCTCAGTGGGCGCGGCGGATGTCGTAGGCGGGACCCTCCGGGCCGGTCACCGAGCCCAGGTACTCCTGCCCGCGCATCCGGCACCACGCCGGAATGTCCACGGCCGCGGCCGGATCGTCGGCGAGCACCCGGACGACCGTACCGACCGGCACTTGCGGCATCCGCCGGGCTGCCGCGATCACCGGCAGCGGACAGCGTTGGCCCCGGCAGTCGATCACCTCGTCCGGCATCGTCACAGCCCGACCACCCCGGCGTCGGCCCGCAGCCCGGCGACGATCCCGGGCAGTTCGGCGAGGAACCGCTCGACGTCCTCCTCGGTCGTGTCCCGGTGCAGGCTCACCCGCACGTTGCCGTGCGAGAGCACCCCCATCGCCTCCAGCACGTGCGACGGCCGCAGCGTCGACGACGTACAGGACGAACCGGACGACACGGCGAAACCCCGCCGGTCCAGCGCGTGCAGCAGCGTCTCGCCGTCGACGTACAGGCAGGAGAACGTCACCAGGTGCGGCAGGCGCAGCACCGGGTCGCCGACCACCTCCACGTCGGGCTCCTCCGCCGCCACCCGCTCCCGGATCCGATCCACCAGCGGAAAGAGCCGGGCCTGCTCGGCAGCCGCGTCGGCCGCCGCCGCGCGCAGGCTCGCCGCCGCCGCCACCACCGCGGGCAGGTTCACCACCCCGGGAGTACGTCCACCCTCCCGCTCGTCGGCCGGCCACGGCGACTCCCAGCGGGTGCCCTTGCGCACCGCCAGCAGCCCCACCCCGGGTGGCCCGCCCCACTTGTGGGCGCTGGCGCTGAGCACCGACCAGCCGGCCGGCAGAGGCACCCGCCCGACCGACTGCGCCGCGTCGACGTACAGCGGCACCCCGACATCCGCGCAGACGGCCGCCGCCTCGGCGACCGGCTGCACCGTGCCCACCTCGTGGCTGGCGCTGATCAGCGCGGCCACCGCGACCCCGGGAGCCCGGACGGCGTCCGACCAGGCGGTCAGATCCAACCGGCCCGACCGGTCGACCGGCACTGCGGTGGCGGTGCCGCCGGCCGCCACGTGCCGTTCCGCGGCGTGCAGGACGGCGGAGTGCTCGATCGCCGAGTGCACAAGCGTCGCCCCGACCCGACGCCGTCCCGCCAGCGTCCCGAGCACCGCGCCGTGGGCTGCGGTCGTACCGCTGGAGGTGAAGGACAGCTCGTCGGCGCGGACGCCGAGCGTCTGCGCGGCGGCCTCGCGGGCGGCGTCGAGCAGTTGCCGGGCGCGGCGCGCCTGGCTGTAGAGCTTCCCCGGGTCGGCCCAGCCGTCCTCCAACGCGGCCAACAGCGCCTGCCGGGCGACCGGATGCAGCGGCGCGGCGGTCGCCGCGTCCAGGTAGACCGGGGATGCGCTCACGGGGCCGCCTTCTGTTCGCGACTGCGGGGCTCGCAACCCCGGCTCACTCCTCGCACTCACGGGGCCGCCTTCTGTTCGCGACTGCGGGGCTCGCAACCCCGGCTCACTCCTCGCACTCACGGGGCCCAACGCTATCGCGGCGTTATGCCCAGGATCCCCCCGATGGGGGCGGACAGTGACCCCACCACGGTCGAGTCCGTCATGGTCGAGTAATCTGCGACCGTCGGTGACGCCTTTGCCGCCGGTGCTGACGAACGACGCACCGCGGCGCGCTAGGGAGGCAGGACCAGGTGGTCGCAAGGAGTTCGGAGGTACGGCCGTCGGCCGTACGGCACGGTGCTGTCCCACGGGTCGGTGGACGCCGGGGACGTGGTGCCGGTCGGCTGGCCGGGCTCGGTCTCGGGGGCGTGGCTCTACTGGTTCTGCTCACGGGCTGTGACGTCGGCAAGACGTTCGACGGCTTCGGGTGGCCGCAGGGCGGCATCACCCCCGAGTCGCACCGGATGTACGACCTGTGGATCGCCTCCTGCGTCGCCGCGCTCGCGGTCGGCGTCTTCGTGTGGGGCCTGATCTTCTGGTGTGTCGTGCGCTACCGCAAGCGTGGCAACGCGCTGCCGGTGCAGACCCGCTACAACCTGCCGATGGAGTTCCTCTACACCATCGCGCCGATCCTGATCGTCTCCGTGCTCTTCTACTACACGGCGATCGTGCAGACCGACGTCGACAAGCTGTCGAAGAACCCGGACGTCACGGTCGAGGTCGTCGCGTTCAAGTGGAACTGGCAGTTCAACTACCGCGACGGTCAGGGCACGGAAGCCAAGACCACCGCGTCGACGCTGGGCACCAGTGAGGTCATCCCGGTGCTCGTGCTGCCGACCAACCGGTCCATCCGGTTCGAGGAGACCAGCCGCGACGTCATCCACTCCTTCTGGGTGCCGGAGCTGCTGTTCAAGCGGGACGTCATGCCCGGCAAGATCCGCAACGTCTTCGAGGTCTCCAGCCTCGACGCCGAGGGCGCGTACGTCGGCCGCTGCGCCGAGCTGTGCGGCAGCTACCACGCGTTCATGAACTTCGAGCTGCGGGTCGTCTCGCCGGAGAAGTACGACCAGTTCCTCGCGGCCAAGCAGGGCGGCAAGTCCACCCAGGAGGCGCTGGCCCAGATCGGCGAGGAGCCGTACGCGCAGACCACCCAGCCGTTCGACACTCGCCGGACGCAGAGCAACTTCAACCCGGACAACGCTCCGGCCGGCACGGGAAGCTGAGGCAGCGGCATGAAGACCGAGTGGCGTATCTTCCTGATCATCGCCGGGTTCCTCTTCGGCGCCACCATCCTCTACGGCGCCTGGACGCACGGTGAGTCCGGCAACATCGAGTGGGTGGGCACCGTTGCCCTGGCGCTGTCGTTCCTGCTGTGCTCGATGTGCGGTGGCTTCTTCTGGTTCGTCTCCCGCCGTATCGACCTGCGCCCGGAGGACCGGGCCGACGCCGAGATCTCCGACGGCGCCGGCGAGGTCGGCTTCTTCAGCCCGGGCAGCTACTGGCCGTTCGGTCTGGCGCTGGCCGCCGCGACCGCCGCGCTGGGCATGGTGTTCTGGCAGTTCTGGCTGATCGGCCTCGGCCTGGTGGCGGTCATCTTCGGTGCCTGTGGCCTGCTGTTCGAGTACTACACCGGCACCCGGCGCACCGCCGAGCACTGATCGACCGTTCGCGTACCGCCACGAAGGCCCGCACCCCGACCGGGGGAGCGGGCCTTCGTCGTGATCGACTCGGTTTCCTGGAAATCGGGGTGTCCGAGTGGTCCGGACCCCCCGCCTTCCGTGGTGTCGAGTGGATCACGGATGGCCGGTGCGGTCCGAGGGCGTGCGCGGAGATTTGTCGGACCCGCGTGGGAAACTACAGGCGAGTAGTTCTCCGCTTCCGGTGTGCGTCGTTGTCGCATTCGGGAGCGGCTCGCCCGGAGTGAGAAGGAGACGCCCGATGTCGCACCGCGATCTCTACTGCGACGTCTGCGAGGGCGTGGCGCCGTTCGAGGCGCCGCCCTGCGTCGACGGCCACGGCAGCGACTGTCCCGAGCTGGTCTGCACCGGTTGCGGCGCGGCCGTGGTGATCGCCACGTTCGCCGCTTCCGTCACCCGGTTGGCCGAGCGTCGACGCCGCCAGCCCACCCGCCGCCACGCTGCCTGACGCACGACGCCTCACGCACGACGCCTCACGCACGACGCCTCACGCACGACGCCTGACGCACGCCGCCTCACGCACGCCGCCTCACGCACGACGCCTCACGCACGACGCGTGACCGGCTACACCCTCGGCCGGCCGCACACCGCTGCAACCGACACGCCGCCGTACCCACCTCGCCGATGTGGGGCATCCCGTCGCGCCGACCCTCCCACCTCGCCGATGTGGCGGTATCTCGCCGTGCTGTCGCCCCCATGTCGCGGATGTGGGGGTATCCCGTCGCGTCGACACCCCCGCGTCGCGGATGTGGGGGTATCCCGTCGCGTCGACACCCCCGCGTCGCCGCCCCGGCGGTATCCCGTCGCGTGACAAGCCGCGTCACAGAGGCGGGGGCATCCCGCCGTACTGTCGCACCGCCTCGCGGACCTGGTCAGACGCGGTCGCGCAGGCCGGTTGATCCGGTGGGACGGGCGCGTCGATCAGGCGATGGTGGTGGCCTCGGCGGTGGTGGCGGTCTCGATCCAGCGCTCCAGGACGCCCGCCGCCGCGCCCGAGTCGATCGACTCGGCGGCGCGGTCCAGGCCGGCGCGCAGCGCCTCGGTCAGGTCGCCGTCGAGCGGACCCTGCGTCGCGAGGGCCGCCGCCGCGTTGACCAGGACCGCGTCGCGCACCGGGCCGGTCTCGCCGGCCAGCAGACGACGGGCCACGCCGGCGTTGTACGCCGCGTCACCGCCGCGCAGGTCGGCGAGGGTGGCTCGGGGTACGCCGAGGTCCTCCGCGTCCAGCACGGCCTCGCGTACGGTGCCGTTCTGCGCCGCCCAGACGCGGGTGGGCGCGGCGGTGGTGAACTCGTCCAGCCCGTCCTCGCCGCGCATCACCAGCACCGAGTCGCCCCGGGCGGCGAACACGCCGGCCATCACCGACGCCATCCGGGCGTCAAAGCAGCCGACCGCGCCGGCGCGGGGACGGGCAGGGTTGGTCAGCGGGCCGAGGAAGTTGAACACGGTCGGGACGCCCAGCTCCCGGCGGACCGGCCCGGTGTGCCGCATTCCCGGGTGGAACCGGGCGGCGAAGCAGAAGCCGATGCCGGCCTCGGTGACGCAGCGCACGATGGCCTCGGGGTCGAGGTCGAGCGGGACGCCGAGGAACTCCAGCAGGTCCGCGGTGCCGCAGGAAGAGGACGCGGCCCGGTTGCCGTGCTTGACCACCCGTACGCCCGCGCCCGCGACGACCAGCGCGGCCATGGTGGAGATGTTGACCGTGTGGGCGAGGTCACCGCCGGTGCCGACGACGTCCAGCGCGGTGGAGCGCAGCTCGTCGGGGAGGTCGACCGGGACGGCCCGGCTCAACATCGTCTCCACCAGGCCGGCCAGCTCGGCCGAGGTCTCACCCTTGGCCCGGAGCGCCACCGCGAAGCCGGCCACCTGGGCGGCGCCCGCCGAGCCGGCCATGATCTCGCCCATGGCCCAGGCGGTGTCGCCGGTGGACAGCTCCTCGCCGCGCAGCAGCGAGTTGAGCAGGTGCGGCCAGGTCCGATCGCCCATGGCGGGCCTCCCGAGCGTACGAAAGTGCGGGTGGGCTGGAATCGGCGCGGGCTCGGCCGGCGCCGTGTCGGTGCCGGGTGGCGCTGGGACGTCAGGCGGGTGCGTGCGTCCGCAGCAGCTCGGCCACCGTGCTGCCGGTGGTCACCGGGTCGAGCGGGTGCACCAGCGTCGCGTCGACCTCGGCGTACGCGGCGAGCCATCGGTCCGCGGCGCGGGCGATCACGAGGCAGGTGGGGGGCGCGTCGTCCCGGTCGTCCTTGATCTGCCGGGCGATACCGATGCCGCCGCCGGGGCTGGCTTCGCCGTCCAGCAGCAGCAGGTCGATCTCGTAGTCGTCGACAAGCCGGATGGTCTCGGCGTAGGTCGACGCGTCGACGAACTCGATCTGCAGCCCGGGCGCGGGCCGGGTGCCCACGGCGAGCCGCATCCGGTCACGGACCTGCGGGTCGTCGCTGTAGAGCAGGACGGTGCACAGACGCTCACTCATGCCGACACTCCGCTTCCAACCTCGTAGCTGCCCGCCGATCGTACCGGCCGACGTGACGTACCTGACACGCCGCCCGCTCTCCGCGCGTCCGGGGTACCGTCTGCGCAGCTCAGGCCGTCGTGGCGCCGGCGGCGCGGTCGCGGGCCTCCTGGCGGTCCAGCTCGCGGTCGACGCGGCGGGCCTCCCGCTCGGACTGCTTCACCCACTGCACGACCAGCACCGCGAGCATGGTCACGCTGACGAACTCACCGCCGGCCCAGAGGATGCCGCCGGCGACCACCTGGTCGGCCTTGGGGTCGGACCAGCTCAGGTTGAGCGACGGATACCAGTCGCCGCCGAAGAGCGTGGTGCTCTGCATGATGGTGAGACCGAGCACGGTGTGGAACGGCACGGAGAGCAGCATGAGCAGCGCCCGCGCCGGGTACGGCCAGCGGCCCGGCAGCGGGTCGAGGCCGAGCAGCGGCCAGAAGAACACGCAGCCGGTCATGATGAAGTGCGCGTGCACCAGCTCGTGCGCCCAGGCGTGTTCCAGGGTGAAGCGGTACAGGTCACTGAAGTACAGCGCGAACGGGTTGACCACGAAGATGGCGAACGCCACCAGCGGGAAGCTGTAGACCCGGGCGATGCGACTGTGCACGATCGCCAGGAGGCGCTTGCGGGGTCCGACCGGCAGGGTCCGCAGGGCCAGCGTCATCGGCGCGCCCAGCGCCAGGAAGATCGGCGACACCATGGAGAGCACCATGTGCTGGACCATGTGCACCGACAGCAGCGCGGTGTCGTAGGCGTGCAGTCCGCTGACCGTGACCAGCGCGATGCCGCCGAGGCCGGGCCCGAGGAAGAACACGGTACGGGCGATCGGCCAGCGGTCGCCGCGGATGCGCAGCCGGTACACGCCGTAGAGGTAGAGCCCGGCGGCGAGCACCAGGCCGAGGGCCAGCCAGCTGTCCAGCCGGGTCTCGGTCAGCACCGCGCCGATGGTGAACGGTGGTGGGGTCGCCTCGGCCCCGGCGGCCAGCGCCGACGGACTCGCCGGCGTGGCCGCGAGCACACTGGCCGGGACGGCCGAGGTGGCGGCGAGGATGGGATCGACGTGCAGCACGCTTTTCAGGCTAGGCCAGGCGAACCGGACCCTGACGCTCGGGCCACGGAAGGCGCAGGTTTGCCACCCCGCTGATCGCCTGCCCCGGTCAGGGGCAATAATGACGGCGTGACTGCGGCCCCAGCCATTGACAAGAGCCGGATCCACTCTCTGACGCGACCCAACATGGTCAGCGTGGGGACGATCGTGTGGCTCTCCAGCGAACTCATGTTCTTCGCGGCGCTCTTCGCGATGTACTTCTCGATCCGCGCGGCTGCGCCGGAGCAGTGGGAGAAGCACACCGAGTCGCTGAACATCCCGTACGCGACCACCTTCACGGTGATCCTGGTGCTGTCCTCGGTGACCTGCCAGCTCGGCGTCTTCGCGGCGGAGAAGGGTGACGTGCACGCGCTGCGTCGCTGGTTCACCGTCACCTTCGTGATGGGCCTGATCTTCGTGCTCGGCCAGGTGAACGAGTACCGCCACCTGGTGGAGGACGGCGTCAAGATCAACGCCGACGGCTACGGCTCGATGTTCTACCTGACGACCGGCTTCCACGGCCTGCACGTGACCGGCGGTCTCATCGCCTTCATCATCTTCATGGTCCGCACGACCATGGGCCGGTTCACGCCGGCGCAGGCGACCTCGGCGATCGTCGTGTCGTACTACTGGCACTTCGTCGACGTCGTGTGGATCGGCCTGTACGCCATGATCTACTGGCTTCAGTGATCTTGGCGCGTCACGAACCGCGCCGCTGCTCCGTCCCCTGAGACAAGGTCCAACCGGTTAAGGACACAGCTCATGACTTCTGACAACGACCGCCGACGCGGCCTGCTCGCGCGGTTGCGCGGGCGGCCCGCCGTGCGCAGCAGGGGCCGCCGCCGGCTGGGCGCCGCGGTCCGGCTGATCGCGGCGCTGATGCTCGCCGGCGGCGCCTACACCGTCTTCGCCCCCGGTGCGCAGGCGCAGGACAACCCGCCGCTCACCGGCGCCGCAGCCGAGGGCAAGGCGCTGTTCGACGTGAGCTGTGTGACCTGCCACGGACGCAACGCCCAGGGCGTCGAGGGTCGCGGGCCGAGCCTGATCGGCGTCGGCGCGGCCTCGGTCGAGTTCCAGGTCAGCTCGGGCCGTATGCCGCTGGCCCGCCAGGAGGCCCAGGCGCACCGCAAGCCCCCGGTCTTCACCGACGAGCAGGTTCGTCAGCTCGCCCAGTACGTCCAGGAGCTCGGCGGCGGTCCGGTCGTGCCGGGCACCGACGAGGACCTGCACGAGAACGGCAACGTCGCGGCCGGCGGCGAGCTGTTCCGGATCAACTGCTCGCAGTGCCACGCCTTCGGCGGTGGCGGCGGTGCGCTCTCCTCGGGCAAGTTCGCCCCGAGCCTGCACCCGGCGACCGACCGGCAGATCTACGCGGCGATGCTGAGCGGCCCGCAGAACATGCCGGTGTTCGGCGACAACCAGATCACTCCGGAGCAGAAGGCCGACATCATCGCCTACATCCAGGAGACGCTGAAGACCGACCAGGACCCGGGCGGGTTCAACCTCGGCCGGTACGGGCCGTCCACCGAGGGCCTGGCGATCTTCCTGGTTGGCATCGTGGCGCTCGTATTCGCTAGCCTGTGGATTGCGGGTAAGTCGTGACCGAGCGGATCGTCAGTTTCAGTGCCGTGGTGCCGCTCGGCGCCACCCGTAGCGAGGTGACGGCATGAGCACGCACACCGAGCACCAGGCCCCCCAGGGCCGGGAGCCGCTCGACGTGAACGACCCCCGGCTGAGCCGGTTCGACATCGTTCGTGAGGGCGCGCGTCGAGACGACATCGAGATCGTCCACTACGAGCCGCAGGTGCTGCCGGGCACCAAGGCGGAGCGTCGGCTGACCCGCGTGGTCGCCGGATTCTTCCTGATCACCGGCCTGGCGGCGACCGCCTTCCTGGCCATCTACATCTGGTGGCCGTGGCAGTACGCGCCGGGCCGCGGCGGCGACAAGTTCTACACGCCGTTGCTGGGTGCCACGCTCGGCGTGGCCCTGCTCGCCGTCGGCTTCGGCATCCTGACCTGGGGCAAGAAGTTGCTGCCCAAGGAGGTCTCGATCCAGGACCGGCACGAGGGTCAGGTCGACTCCGAAGGCCGCACCATCACCGGCCAGACCATGCTCTACATGGCCGACGAGCTGGGTGTGAAGCGTCGTCCGCTGCTCGGCATCTCGCTGCTGGCCGGTCTCGCGCCGGTCGCCGCGGTCGCGGCGGCGCCGCTGGTCGGCGGGCTGATCTCCCAGCCGCACAAGAACAACCAGATGTTCACCACCGGGTTCGCCCCGGCCGAGGGTGGGCAGAGGATCCGCCTGGTCCGCGAGGACGGCCGTCCGGTACGCCCGGCGGACGTCAGCGCCGGTGGTCAGCTCACGGTCTTCCCGGGCATCGAGCACGGTGTGAGCAACCGGCACGCCGACTCACCGACGCTGCTGATCCACCTGCGCGACTCGGACGCCCAGAAGTCCCGTGCGGCCAACTCGCGTCCCGACGTGGGTCACGGCGACTACATGTGGGGCAACTACGCGGCGTTCTCCAAGGTCTGTACGCACGCCGGCTGCCCCGCCAGCCTCTACGAGCAGCAGACCAACCGGCTGCTCTGCCCGTGCCACCAGTCCCAGTTCCTGATCACCGACAACGCCCGGCCCGTCTTCGGCCCCGCCAGCCGGCGGCTGCCGCAGCTGCCGATCGAGGTGGACTCCGAGGGCTTCTTCGTGGCGAAGTCCGACTACACCGAGACCGTCGGGCCTGATTTCTGGGAGCGGCCATGAAGCGTCGAAAGTTCGACCTGGCGGCCACGCCGGGCAAGGCCGCGGTGGGGGTGGACGACCGCTTCGCGGTGGCCACTCCGCTGCGCAAGCTGCTGAACAAGGTCTTCCCGGACCACTGGTCGTTCCTGCTGGGCGAGATCGCGCTGTTCTCGTTCATCGTGCTGCTCCTGACCGGTGTGTTCCTCACCCTCTTCTACGAGCCGGCGATGACCGAGGTGGTCTACGACGGCAGCTACGCGCCGTTGCAGGGCACGCCGATGTCCGCCGCGTACGCCTCGAGCCTGGACCTCTCGTTCGACGTCCGTGGCGGCCTGGTGATGCGGCAGATGCACCACTGGGCGGCGCTGCTGTTCATGGCCGCGATCGTCGTGCACATGCTGCGGGTGTTCTTCACCGGCGCCTTCCGCAAGCCGCGCGAGACCAACTGGATCATCGGCTCGCTGCTGTTCTGGGTCGGCTTCCTGGCCGGCTTCACCGGCTACTCGCTGCCGGACGACGGCCTGTCCGGCACCGGCCTGCGGATCGCCTCCGCGATCATGCTGTCCATCCCGGTGGTCGGCTCCTGGGTCACGTCGTCGATCTTCGGTGGCGAGTTCCCCGGGACGATCATCATCAGCCGATTCTTCATCGCCCACGTCCTGCTGATCCCGGGTCTGCTGCTCGCGCTGATCAGCGTCCACCTGGGTCTGGTCTTCAAGCAGAAGCACACCCAGTGGCCCGGCCCCGGCCGGACCAACAACAACGTGGTCGGCGAGCGGATGTTCCCCCGCTACGCGTTGAAGCAGGGCGGCTTCTTCATGGTCGTCTTCGGCGTCATCGCGCTGCTGGGCGGTCTGTTCCAGATCAACCCGATCTGGCTGTTCGGCCCGTACGAGGCGTGGGTGGTCTCGGCCGCCAGCCAGCCCGACTGGTACGTCATGTTCCTCGACGGCTCGACCCGACTCATGCCTGCCTGGGAGCTCAACATCCCGATCGGCGACGGGTACGTCATCCCGCCGCTGTTCTGGCCGACTGTCGTCCTGCCCGGCATCCTGGTCGGCCTGTCGACGATGTACCCGTTCCTCGAGGCGCGGCACCTCAAGGACCGCAAGAGCCACAACCTGCTCCAGCGGCCCCGTGACGTTCCGGCCCGTACGGCCGTGGGTGCCATGGCCGTCGCCTTCTACATCGTGCTGACGCTCTCGGGCGCCAACGACGTGATCGCGGACAAGTTCCAGATCAGCCTGAACGCGATGACCTGGGCGGGCCGGGTGGGTCTGCTCGTGGTCCCGCCGCTGGCGTACTACGTCACCTACCGGCTCTGCCTCGGTCTGCAGCAGCACGACCGGGAGGTGCTCGCGCACGGCGTGGAGACCGGCATCATCCGGCGTCTGCCGGACGGCCGGTTCGTCGAGGTCCACCAGCCGCTCAGCGCGGCGAACGGGCACGCGGACGGCCACGGCGAGCTGGACTACGTCGGCTGGGTGGTGCCGAAGAAGATGAACCGGCTCGGGGCCCTCGGCCCGGCGGTCCGGGGCTTCTTCTACCCGATCGAGAAGCCGGTCGAGGCACCGGTCTCGCCGGGTCACCCGCCGGTCGAGCCCCGGGGAGACCGCGCGGAGATCGGCAGCGGCGAGAGCCGCCACTGACCTCCCGACAGCACCGTCACGTGACGCCCGCCGGACTTCCGGCGGGCGTCACGTCGTTGTCGGTGCTCCGCCGCCCATCCGAGGAGAAGTCGGACGGGTACGGCGGGACCGGTCGACCCCGCGCGCCGGGCGATCGCAGGAATAACCCCCGTGAGCCGGGTATCCGTGCGATCCAACGTCTCAAGGGGGGGAAGCATGTTGGGTCTCAAACGCCTCGGCCTGTTGGCCGCGCTGGTGCTGGTCGGCCTCGCACCGGCCGCGGCCGCCCAGGCGGCGGCACAGCCGTCGACGCAGGACACCCAGTATCTGCAGGCGGTGCACCAGGTGAACCTGTTCGAGATCACCGCCGGTGACCTGGCTCAGCAGAAGGGCCAGAACCAGGGGGTCAAGGACCTGGGTGCGATGTTCAAGACCGACCACACCCAGCTGGACCAGACGGTGCAGCAGACCGCGTCGCAGCTCAACGTCGAACTGCCGAACGAGCCCACGGCCGATCAGCAGGCGGTCATCGACAAGCTGAACAACGCCAGCGGCGCGGACTTCGACCGGCTCTGGGTGACGAGTGAGCTGGCCGGTCACGTCCAGGCCATCCAGGCCACCCAGACGGAGATCTCGCAGGGCTCCGAGCAGTCGGTGGTCCAGTTGGCCCAGACCGCCCTGCCGACGTTGCAGGCGCACTACGACGAGCTGGTCCAGCTCGCCAACCAGTTGGGCATCCCGGTCCCGCAGACCAGCGCCAGCGGCACGCCCAGCCCGGGCACCTCGTCGCCGGCGCCGGGTGGCGTCACCGAGTCGCCGTCTCCGAGTGGTGGCATCACCGAGTCGCCGGAACCGGGCCTCGGCACCACCGAGCGGCCCGCTCCCAGCGAGAGCTGACCTCGCGGTAGCGCGACGGCCGGTCCACCCGCACGGGTGGACCGGCCGCGCCGTCTTGCGGGCCGGCCGCGCACGCGGCCCGCGGGTCAGTCGGCGTCCGCGAGGCCGATCGCGAACGTCTCCTCAAGGTCGAGCTTCGAGTACGCCCGGAACGCGATGTGCGACTCCGTGTTCAGCACACCCGGCACCTTGGAGATGCTGCCCGCGATGACCTGTGCGATCTGGTCGAACTCGCGGACCCGGACGATGGCGATGAGGTCGACGTGCCCGGCCACCGAGTAGACCTCGCTGACACCGGCGACGTTGGCCAGGGCCTCCGCCACCTCGGGGATCGCATCGGTGGCGCAGTCGATCAGCACGATCGCGGTGATCACGGGGCATTTCTCCGTTCGTCGGCGTCGCTGCCCATGCTAGATGTTCCCGACGGGACTCCAGGACGGGTGTACCCGGGTCAGCGGTGGGCGCCGGCGTGCACCGTGCCGTCGTCGCCGAAGCGGATCACGTCCCACAGATGCTCGCCGTGCCACACTGTCGCGCCCGGCCAGATCACGCTGCGTCGCACGTCGCCACCCACCGTGGCGTGGGCGCCGACGACCGACTCGACACAGCTCCCGGTCACCGTTGCGGACGCGTCGACCAGCACGCCGCCGGCCGTCGCGTGCAGGTTGGCCGCCAGGTAGTCGGCGGGGGTGCCGGTGTCGTAGAAGGTGCCCCCGTACGGCACCACGTCGAGCGTCCCGGCCGCCTCCGCCGGGCGCCACATCGCGCGTACCAGGTCCGAGAAGACCACCGGCAGGTCGCGTACCAGTCGCCACGGCAGCAGCGAGAAACCGGTGAAGCAGTGCCCGGCGAAGGTGCCCGGCGCGGCCGGGTCGGCGGCGGGCTGCCCGAGCAGGCGTACGGAATCCTGGTCCCAGCCGTCCAGCAGCGCGGCCACGTCGGGGCCTGGGGCGGTGGTCGGATCGGCCAGGTACGCGTCGGCGTTGCCGACCAGGACCGGCCGACCGTCGATCCAGTCCCGCAGGTTGGCCACCCCGCCGGCCGTGCCGAGCGGGTCGCCGGGCTCCACCGACAGGTGGGCGCGGTCGCCGACGTGTGCGACCACCTGGTCGGCGAGGTAGCAGGCGTTCACCGCGACCCGTGCGGGACCGGTCAGGCCGAGACCGGCCAGCCGGTCCAGCGCCCGGTCCAGCAGGGGTACGTTGCCGACCGGGCACAGCGCCTTGGGCACCCGTTCGGTGAGCGGGCGCAACCGGGTGCCCTCGCCGGCGGCGAGCACGACCGCGCAGAGGTCCTCCGGCCAGCCCGCCCTGGTCATGGCGCGGTGTCGGGCACCGGCGGAGGGAACTGCCCGGCCAGCGGCCCGATGTCGTAATAGGCGAGCAGCCGGGCCGTCGGCCAGGTCAGCTTGGGTAGGTCGTCCAGCGGATGCCAGGCGGCCTCGAAGACCTCGCCGCCGTCCACCACCAGGTCGGTGCTGGACGCCGGCACCTCCGTCTCGAAGACTATGTCCACCCAGCCCTTGGCGTGCACGATCGCGTTCGGCACGGCCGGGCGCAGCCGGGACGGCGGCAGCCGGACGCCGGACTCCTCGAACAGCTCACGGGCCGCGCCCACGACCGGTGGCTCACCCCGGTTGAGCAGGCCGGCGGGGAGCGACCAGCCCTTGCCCGGGGGTTGACGCAGCATCAGCAGCCGACCCGCGCCCGTCGCCTCGGCGTCGCGGACCAGGGTGACCGCGCCGACGATGTACTTCGGCACGGCGAGCCGGACCAGGCGACGGCGCACCGGCAACGGCAGCCGGTAGAAGGCCTGGTAGAACAGGGCCCGACCGGTGGCGCGGGAGCGGGGGATCATGACCCCAGGCTAGTGGTCACGAATGTCGTTCGGACGCGCTGGGGCCTGCCGGAGTCACTGTCGATGGTCGACGAGGTCGATGAGCTGGCGTACCACGGCGTCCGGTTCGATCACCCGGTCGAAGACCGCGACGAGCAGAGTCTCCAGGTCGGGGTAGCCCAACTCCTCGGAGAGCCGCAGCAGGGGCAGGTCGCTGGCGAGGCCACGGTTGTGTTGACGCAGGGCGAGACCGATGGTGGCCCGACCGAGGCGGACCTTGTCGCTGATCGTGATGCCCGGCTCGGTGTGCTCGGCGAACCACCTGTTGATCTGCATCTGCGCGTGCGGCGACTTGACGAAGCCCAGCCACTCCTTGCGCGGGCCGCGCGGCGCGGCGTCGGCCTCGAAGCCGTTGTCGGCGTCGTTCTCGGTGAAGATCTCCACCACGTCGCCCTCGTCCAGCTCCGAACTCAGCGGGGCGAGCCGGCCGTTGATGCGGGCGGCGAGGCAGTGGTCGCCCCGGTGACTGCCCAGCTCGTACGCCAGGTCGACGGGTGTGGCGCCGGCCGGCAGCACCACCTGACGGCCGTCGCCGAAGACCTGGATCTGGCCCTCGGCGAGGTCGCAGCGCAGCGACTCGTAGAACTGTGCCGGGTCGGCGGCCTCCGGCTCCCAGTCGAGCACGCGGCGCAGCCAGTCCAACTGCTCGGCGCGGGCCGCCGCGCCGCCGCCGCCCGAGCGGGGGAAGCGGAAGTCGGCGGCGATGCCGTACTCGGCCGAGCGGTGCATCTCCTCGGTGCGGATCAGCACCTCCACGGTGCGGTCCTGCGGGCCGCAGACGCTCGTGTGCAGCGAGCGGTAGAGGTTGTTCTTGGGCGAGGCGATGAAGTCCTTGAAACGGCCCGGGACCGGCCGCCAGGTGCCGTGGATCGCGCCCAGCGCCGCGTAGCAGTCGGTGGCCGGGCCGTCGACCACCACCGAGATGCGGGGCAGGTCGTACGGCGCGGTGTGGCCGCCGGCGATGGTGTCCTTCCAGATCGAGTAGAGGTGCCGCGGTCGGGGGCTGACCTCGGCGTCGACCCGGCTGCGCTTCAGCGCCATCCGGGCGCGGCTGACCACCGCGTCGAGGTACGCGTCCCAGCCCGGCCGGTCGTGCACGTGGCGGGCCAGTCGGGCGTGCTCGTCGGGCTCCAGGTGCAGCAGCACCACGTCGTCCAGCTCACGCTTGAGGGTCTGGATGCCCAACCGGTCGCAGAGGGGGACCAGGACCTCCTGCGTCTTGCGGGCGATCCGTTCGCGGGAGGCCGCCGAGCGCACACCGAGGGTGCGCATGTTGTGCAGCCGGTCGGCCAGCTTGATGATCAGCACCCGGACGTCCTT
Source organism: Micromonospora sp. NPDC005174 (assembly GCF_040608495.1). Classification (NCBI taxonomy): domain Bacteria; kingdom Bacillati; phylum Actinomycetota; class Actinomycetes; order Micromonosporales; family Micromonosporaceae; genus Micromonospora; species Micromonospora sp. NPDC005174. The sequence goes on from NZ_JBEXIJ010000006.1 coordinate 41,383, forward strand.
GGCGGCCGCGACGATCATCTTGCGGACCGTCTCCGCCTCGGCGGCCTTGCCGTAGAACGCCTTGTCGAACTTGGTCACCCCGTCGACCAGGTGGGCCACCTCGTGGCCGAAGTCCTCGGACAGCGCCTGAAGTGTGTAGCGGGTGTCCTCGACGGTGTCGTGCAGCAGCGCCGCGACCAGCGTGGTGGTGTCCATGCCCAGCTCGGCGCAGATCTGCGCCACCGCGAGTGGATGGGTGATGTACGGCTCGCCGCTCTTGCGGAACTGCCCGCGGTGCATGTTCTCCGCGATCGTGTACGCCCGCCGCAACACCGCCGGATCGGTGCCGGCGTGGATGCCCCGGTGGGTGCGGACCAGGTGCGTGACCGGGTCGGAGTCGTTGGTCGGCCAGGTGAGCAACGACCGCAGTCGGCGGGTCAGTGGCAGCTCACCCGACTGGGTTGGCAGGGCGCCCCCCAGGGCGGCGCCGTGTCCGGCGTCGACGTCCACGAGGGACACCTCCTCACCCCGGCTCCACGACCGCCGGACCGGGCGATCGGGAGCAGGCCCACGAAACGGGCAGGACTGCACTTCTCTAACAGCCTAAGCGAGTCGAGGTAGTCCGATCGGTCAGTTGGTCATGAGCGTTCGGTCGAGAGTTGGTGCGACGCTCCGCTCTCGGCCTTCGTCAGCAGGTCACGGAAGCGGCCCGCGCCGGCTGCCGGTGACGACCAACCGGACGAGATCTCGACCAGCCGGGTCTCCGGCCGCTCCAACCAGGACAGGATCCGCTCGGACTCCTCGGCGGTGGCCGACGGCACCGGCCCGTGTCCTCCGGACACCGTCTCGGCCGTGGCACGGATGGTGTTCAACGTGGGTCGCGGGTGGACGCCCGGCGGGGACACGCCCGCCCCGGCCAGCCGTCCGTGCCGGATCAGGGCCAGCTCCCAGCCGCCTGTCGGGGCTGGCCGGGCCGCGGCCAACTCGACGATCCCGGTCAGCGCCGCCAGCCGCTGCATCCGCACGGTGGCGCGCAGCACCGCGGCCAGCCGGGATCGCACCACGGCGGCCTCCTCGTAGCGCTGATCGGCCGCGAGTACGTCTATCCGGGCCAGCAGCGCGTCCACCACCGGCTGCGGGTCACTGGTGGTGGCGGTGCGGAACGGCCCGACCGCCGCGTCGTCGTACTCCTCGGGGGTGATCCGGTGCTCGCAGGGTGCCGGGCAGCGACCCAGCTCGGCCAGCGCGCAGGCCGGCGTGACGGTGCGCAGCGAGAGCCGGTGCGTGCACTGGCGCAGTGGGACGGCGTCGTGGAAGCCGGCGGCGGCCAACTCGGCGGCCCGCCGGGAGGTGAACGGCCCGAGGTAGGCGGTGTCGGTGGGGGAGATGTCGCGCACGATCGACAACCGGGGGTACGGCCCGTCGGTCAGCTTGAGCCAGACCATCCGCTCCGGGTATTTCGACCGCCTGTTGTACGGAGGCGCGTGCGCGGCGATCAACCGCAGCTCACGGACCTCCGCCTCCAACGAGTGCGCGCACTCCACGGCCTCGACCCGCTCGGCAGCGGCCAGCATCTCGGAGATCCGGGCACGCTTCTCGCCGGCGGTGAAGTAGCTGCGCACCCGGGTGGCGATGTCGCCCGAGGTGCCGACGTAGAGCGGCCGGCCGTCGGCGGCCCGGAAGATGTAGACACCCGGGACCTTGGGCAGCCCCTCGGCCAGGTGTCGCTTGCGACGCTGCGTCGGGGTGACCGCGCGAGCGAACTCGATGGCGTCGCCGACGGTGTCGACGCGGTGCCCGCCGAGACGCCCGATCAGGCCGTGCAGCACGTCGACGGTGGCCTTGGCGTCGTCCAACGCCCGGTGGGAGGGCTGGGTGGCGGTCCGGAAGTATGCCGCCAGGGTGCCCAGCTTGCGGTTGGGCACCTCGTCGCGGGTCAGCACCCGCCGGGCCAGCGCCGCGGTGTCCAGCACGCGGGGGTTGGGCCAGCGGTACCCGTGCTTGGCGCAGGCGGCCTTGAGGAAGCCCACGTCGTACGGGGCGTTGTGGGCCACCAGCACCGCGTCGGCGATGAATTCCAGGAAGCTGGGCAGCACCTGCTCGATCGGCGGGGCCGGCAGCAGCATGGCCTGGGTGATCCCGGTCAGCACGGTGATGAACGGCGGGATCGGCTGCCCCGGGTTGACCAGGGTGGCCAGCACTCCCAGCTCCTCGCCGCCGCGTACCTTGACCGCGCCGATCTCGGTGATGCCGCCGCCGTCCGGCGCGCCGCCGGTGGTCTCGAGGTCGACCACCACGAAGGTCGTCGCGTACAGCGGCAGGGCCGGGTCCACCCCGCCCACCGCCGGGTCGAGACCGGCCAGTGACTCCTGGACGTACTCCGCCTGTGCCATCGGCGGCACGCTAGCGCCCCGGTCCGACACTCCCGTCGCAGCCGTCCCACCAGTCACCATGGGGCTAGGATGAGAGATCGGCTCACTCACCGGGCGGTGGGCCCGCCAGCGGTGGGAGACTTGCCACATGCCCCTCACCGAGCCGCACGACGACCACCTCCCGCAGGAGGATCCGGTCGCGCGAGACGGTGCCGTGGGCGATCCGGACACCGGCGACACTCCCGGCGAATCGGCGATCGAGCCGGAGCCGACACTGCCCGAGCCGGTCCGGCAGCGGATCGTGGCGCTGACCGCTGCCGTGCTGCCGGGGTTGCCCGCCGACGAGGTGCCGGTGCCGCTGCGGCGGGTGGCCAAGTTCGCCCCCAACCGTCGGGCCCGCCTCGGCGCTCCGGCCATCGCCGCCCAGCTCACAGGTGACCCGCTGTTCCGGCAGCGCGTCACCGCCCGGGTGCTGGCCGACGCCGGTGACCTCGGTGCGGCCGTGGTCGAGGGCACCGCGCCGGCCGCCGCCGACCCGGTCGAGGTGGCCGCGCTGGCGTACCTGGCCCGACCGCGCGGCTGGCGGGAGCTGATCGACGCCAGCGGCGCCGCGGTGCGCGCCGAGGCGGACAGCGCCGTCGTCGCCGAACTGGTCCGCGAGGCCGAGCACCGGGCCACCCGCGCCGAACACGACCGCGCGGTGGCCCGGGTCGAGGCCGACAAGCTCCGCGACGAGCTGGCACGGGTCCGGGAGGAGCTGGGTCAGCTCCGCGAGGAGTCCCGTCAGCTGGCCCGTACCCTGCGTGAGACGCAGATCCGCGAGCGCAAGGCTACCGACGTTCTCGCCACCGAGCGGGGTCGCGCGGCCCGGGCCAGCGCCGACGTGGACGCCGAGCTGCGCCGCGCCCGCGCCCGGCTCGCCGAGGCGGAGGCCGCTGCCGGGGTCGCCCGCGCCAGCGCCAAGGAGGCCCGCTCGGTCGACGACGCCCGCCTCTGGCTGCTGCTGGAGACCATCGGCCAGGCCGCCGTCGGGCTGCGCCGGGAGTTGGCGCTCGACCCGGTCGACAAGCTTCCCGCCGACTTCGTCGCGGACGCGTTCGCCGAGCAGCCGGGGAGCGCTCCGGCCGGCCCGGCCGCCCGTGCCCGCGACACCGACGACCCCGCCCGGCTCGACCAGCTCCTCGCCCTGCCCCGGGCGCACCTCGTGGTGGACGGCTACAACGTCACCAAGCGCGGCTTCGGCGAGATGTCCCTGGAGCAGCAGCGCAAGCGCCTCATCACCGGGCTGGGCGGGATCGCCGCGCAGACCGGCGACGAGGTCACCGTGGTGTTCGACGGGGCCGAGCGGATGCACGGGCTGCCCCCCGCGCCGCGCGGCGTACGGGTGCTCTTCTCGCGTAAGGGCGAGACGGCCGACGAGCTGATCCGACGCCTGGTCCGCGCCGAGCCGGCGGGCCGCCCGGTCGTCGTGGTCTCGTCCGACCGCGAGGTCGCCGACGGCGTACGCCGGCACGGCGCGTACCCGCTGGGGGCCGACTCGCTGCTGCGCCGCCTCGCCCGCTCCTGAAGGGCGCGCCGGGGCCGGATCGGCGCAGCGGTGTCGGTGGCTCTGCCGCCGTCAGACGCAGCGGGAGACCGACGGGTTCGGGTCGTGGCCGGTGTACATGTAGTCACCGGCGAGCATGCCGCTCGCGTTTCCGTAGAACGCGTTGTACCAGACGGTGTCGCCGTTGACCGACGATCCGGTCGCCCAGCAGTTCAGGTAGACCGACTGGCCCTTTCCGATGGTGAGGATGACCGAGCACTGCGAGTTGTTCGGCCACTGGCAGTAGCGCAGGTTCAGGTCCGTCTTCGTCGTGAAGTAGCCACCGGCGAAGGCCGGTGTGGCGACCAGGCCGACCGCCGCGGTCACCGCGACGGCGCACGCGGCCAGGAGACGTCGTGGATTCATGTCTTCAACCTCCTTCGATCGGTTCAGTAGGAGCAGTACGGGGAGTCCATGATGTCGATGGCGACCGCGTAGCCGTACGGCTCGAGGTAGGCCAGCTCGCCCGGGGAGACGCACACCCAGTCGTTGTTCGAGTAGAAGATCTTCGCGCCGTCGTCGTTGCGGCTGTTGTAGACCCAGTCCGCGCCCCTGCTGCGGGACCCGAGGGTCTGGTAGTAGGTGTCCTGGAACGACGCGGTCGGCGGCGCGCCGTCGTAGGGGCTGCCGCTCACCCAGAAGCAGACGCGGGGGTAGTTGCAGCCGAGCGCCGAGGTGGCCTGCGCCGGCGTGGCGACGAGTCCGCCCGCGGCTGTCGCGGCGACCGCGAGGAGCGCGACGGCCGAGAGACGGGAGCGTGTGGTCGAGGATGGTCCGCGCATTCGACAACCTCCGTGGGTCAGGGTGGGACGGCCGGTTCCACTCGGCCCGGGGCGTCGTTGGACCTTCGGGCGGCGGTGGATCGGCCGTAGGGCAACGATCGCAGCGGCCACTGTCGACGGAACAGGCGCTTGACCGGCAGTTGACCGGCGATTCGACCGGGCGCGGCGGGTGCGTCCAGCCGGGAGGGGCTTGCTGGTCACGAGGTCGGCGATGTCGTGGTGTCCGGCCGGTCGGGATACCCCGATTTCGCTGATCTGGAGTCGATCTAGCCCTCAACGGGCGGTTCTGTCGTACCCGGTGGATAGCGTCGATGTGACCGACGGTGCTCGGGTGGCGACGACAGCGTGTCGACCGCGCATCGCGAGCGATCAGGAGGCGTGATGCTCATCGACTGCGACGGGTGCGCGAAGCGGGCCGACGGCTGTTCCGGCTGCCCGCTGACCGCCCTGTTCGACGAGACGTCCCCGGCGGCCGGGCTGGTCGCCGCCGAGGTCGAGGCGATCGAGGTGCTCGCCCGGGCTGGCTTCGACGTCGAGGTGCTGGCCGCGCCCGCGCGGCCCGACGTGCCCGTCCGGCCCGACGTGCCCGCCCGGTCCGGTGCCCCCGCGCGCTGGGTCCGCCGAGTGGCCTGAGCCACCGCGTCCGCCGGGTGGCCTGAGCCACCGCGTCCGCCGGGTGGCCTGAGCCGTCGGGTGACCTGAGCCGCCGGCACGAGCCACCCGCGCCCGGTGGCACGGGCCCTCGCCGGGCTGCCCGCCGGCCGGGGCGACGGAGCGCGACACCGCGCCCGAAGCGGACTTTTCGCGGGCCATAGGATGGGCGGTCACGGCGGGAGGAGCGACGGGATGAGCGGGGTACGACGCGAGTGCGACGCGCCCGTCGGTGCGACGCACGCCGGCGACCCGCGGCAGGCGGTGTCCCGGTGAGCCCGCGCGGCTGGGCGGTGCTGATGTTGGCCGCGTTGACGGTGGCCCTGCTGGTGACCGTCGCGGTGTTCATCCCCTGGCACCGGCCCCCGGCGCCCCGTGCCGACCAGCTCGCCGCGCTCCGGGACCTCCCGGCCGACCAGGTGGCCAAGGGGCGTGAGTTCCGTGCTGCCCTGCGCCCCGGCGGCTACGCCGCGCTGGCCGTGGGGCTGCTGATCGCCGTCGCGCTCGGCCTCACCCCGCTGGGCAGTCGCCTGGTCGAGCTGGTGGGCCGGCCGTTCGGTGGGCACTGGATCGCCCAGGCGGTGCTCGGCGGTCTCGCCGTGGTGCTCGTCGCCGACCTGCTCACCCTCCCGTTCGCCGCCTGGCGGCAGAGCGTCCTGACCCGCTACGGGCTGAGCACCAACGGGTGGAGCGGCTGGGCCGTCGACCTGCTCAAGTCGTACGCGGTGAGCGCCGTGATCGGTGCGGTGGCGCTTCTCGGTTTCTATCTGGTCATCCGGCTCGCGCCGCGCTGGTGGTGGGCTCTCGGCGCGGCGGGCGCGGCCCTGCTGGTGGTGCTGCTGTCGTTCGTGCTGCCCGTGCTCGTCGAGCCGGTCTTCAACAAGTTCACCCCGATGGAGCAGGGCCCGTTGCGCACCGAGTTGATGAGCATGGCGGCCCGGGACGGGGTGCCGGTGCGCGACGTGCTCGTCGCCGACGCCTCGCGGCGCACCAGGGCGGTCAACGCGTACGTCTCCGGCCTCGGCCCGACCCGCCGGGTGGTCGTCTACGACACCCTCCTGCGCGAGGCCACCCCCGACGAGGTGACGGCCGTGGTGGCGCACGAGCTGGGCCACGCGAAGGACTCCGACGTGACGGTGGGCACGCTGACCGGGGCGCTGGGCGCCGCCGCCACGGTGGTCGCCCTCTACCTGCTCGGTTCCTGGGGCCTGCTGTTGCGGTTGGCCGGCGTCGACTCGATCGCCCATCCGCGCGCGTTTCCGCTGCTGGTCGCCCTGGTCACGGTGGCCGGCCTGGTCGCCACCCCCGTGCAGGCGCTGGTGTCGCGGCGGGTGGAGGCGCGGGCCGACGCACACGCGCTCGCGCTCACCGGCGACCCGGTGGCCTTCGAGTCGATGCAGCGCCGCCTCGGCTCGGTCAACCTGGGTGACCCCGACCCGCCGCGGTGGGAATACCTCTACTCGGCCTCGCATCCGTCCACCGTGGAGCGGATGGCCGCCGCCCGCGCGTACGCCCGGGAGGCCCGCCGATGAGCCGGACGTTGCTGATCACCAACGACTTCCCACCCCGCCCGGGTGGCATCCAGTCCTTCGTGCACAACCTCGCCGTGCGTCAGCCGGCCGGGTCGGTGGTCGTCTACGCGTCGAGCTGGCGCGGCGCGGAGAAGTTCGACGCCGACCAGCCGTTCGAGGTGATCCGTGAACGCACCCGGGTGCTGCTGCCCACCCCGCTGATCGCCCGTCGGGCGGCCCGGCTCGCCCGCGAGTACGACTGCGACACGGTGTGGTTCGGGGCGGCGGCCCCGCTGGGGCTGCTCGCCGCCGGTCTACGCAGGCGTGCGGGCGTACGGCGGGTGGTGGCGCAGACCCACGGCCACGAGGTCGGTTGGGCGGCGTTGCCGGCCGCCCGGCCGGCGCTGCGGCGCATCGGGCGTGGTGTCGACGTGACCACCTACCTGGGCGAGTACACCCGCACCCGGCTCGCTCGGGTGCTGGGCGGAGTGACCGACCTGCGTCGGCTCGCGCCGGGGGTGGACGTGGACACCTACCACCCGACGGTGGACGGCGAGCCGGTCCGCGCCCGGTTGGGGCTGACCGACCGTCCGGTGGTGGTCTGCGTGTCCCGGCTCGTGCCGCGTAAGGGTCAGGACATGCTGATCCGGGCACTGCCGGAGATCCGCCGTCGGGTGCCCGACGCGGCGCTGCTGATCGTCGGCGGCGGCCCGTACCGGGCGACCCTGGAGAAGCTGGCCCGCCAGGCGGGCGTCGAGCAGGACGTGGTCTTCACCGGCTCGGTGCCGGCGGCCGAGCTGCCAGCGCACTACGCGGCCGGTGACGTCTACGCGATGCCGTGCCGCACCCGCAACCGCGGCCTGGACGTGGAAGGGCTGGGCATCGTCTACCTGGAGGCGTCCGCAACCGGCCTGCCGGTGGTGGCCGGGGACTCCGGCGGCGCGCCGGACGCGGTCCGGGAGGCCGAGACCGGGTACGTGGTGCGGGGCCGGGACGTCGCGCAGCTCGCCGACCGGGTCGCGCGGCTGCTCGCCGACCGTGACCTGGCCCGCCAGCTCGGCGCGGCCGGTCGAGCGTGGGTGGAGCGGGAGTGGCGCTGGGAGGCGCAGGCGCAGCGGATGGCGTCTCTGCTGGCCGGCTGACCGTCGCCCCTGCTCAGGGGCCAGTCTGCCGGGGCGGGGCGTAGCGGGGGACGTACTCCTGGTTGGTGAGCTGTTGGATCGCGGCCATCACCTCGTCGGTGACCGTCCGGACGTCGCGCGGCCCGGTGATACGCCCGGCGACCGGGATCGCCGGCCCGAACCGCAGGGTGACCGGGTGCCGACGGGGAACTCGCGCGTCGACCGGCAGCACCTCGGCGGTGCCGAGCACACCGATCGGGATGATCGGCACCTCGGCGTCGCGGGCCAGCCGGGTCATGCCGACCCGGCCCCGGTAGAGCCGCCCGTCGGGGGAGCGGGTGCCCTCCGGGAAGATGGCGACGAGCCCGCCGGCGCGCAGCACCGGCACGGCCGCGTCGAGGGCCGTGAGGGCGGCCCGGCCACCGGCGCGTTCGACACGGATGGCCCCCATGCCGGCGACGACCTGTCGGCTGAGCCAACTGCCGGTGAAGTACTCGGCCTTGGCCCAGAAGGTGACGTGTCGGGGCGTCAGGCAGCCGAGGAACACCTGGTCGGCGACGGACAGGTGGTTGCTGGCGAGAATCGCGCCACCCTCGCGGGGCAGGTGTTCCAGTCCCTGGACGCGGGGTCGCCAGCCCAGTCGCAGGGCCGATCCGACGGTCAGTTTGCTGAGGTCGTACAGCAGGGGCACGTCGTCTCCGGTTCAGTTCGGTGCGGGGCCGAGGTGCGCGTCGAGGGCGGCCCGCAGCACGTCGTCGTCGTCGTTGTCGCCGGTCGCCAGCGGCAGGCTTCCCCAGGCCCAGAGCTGGGCGATGCCGTGCAGGTTGGCCCAGAGCGCGCCGGCGACCACCGCCGCGGGCGCGTCGGTCGGCCGGCGCGCCTGTGCCACCAGGTCGGTCAGGAGGGTGAACAGCGGCAGGCTCGTCTCGCGTAGCCGCAGGCGACCGCTGGACAGCAGGTCGTGGCGGAACATCAGCTCGAACATGCCGCGGTGCGCCGCGGCGAAGTCCAGGTACGTCCGGGCCAGCGCGACCAATCGGGTACGCGGCTGGGGGTCGGCCGCGCGCATCGTCTGCTCGAGCCGGGTGGTGAGGTCGGCGAAGCCCTCGCGGGCGATGGCCGAGAGCAGGTCGACGTGGGTGGGGAAGTAGCGGCGTGGCGCACCGTGTGACACGCCCGCACGACGGGCGATCTCCCGCAGGGACACGCCGGACTGGCCCTCCCGCAGCACCAGGTCCACCCCGGCCGCCACCAGTCGGGCTCGAACTCCCGCCGCCTGGTTCATAGACACTGTCTACCAGTTCGCCGTAGACGTTGTCTACGCCCCGGGGCGCGTAGACAACCGCTCGACAGCTGGACGCCGTGTCGACGATCGCGGGCGCTCAGCGGATGCGGGCCAGGATGCGGTCGGCGGGGGCCGGGCGGCCGAAGTGCCAGCCCTGTGCGGCGTCGCAGTCGATCGCCCGCAGTCGCTCCGCCTGCCCGGCGGTCTCCACCCCCTCGGCGGTCACCGTGAGGTCGAGCGCGTGCGCCAGCGACACCAGCGAGGCGAGAATCCGTTCGTCGGTACGCCCCACCGCCGGCGAACGCAGGCCGGCCACGAACTCCCCGGCCACCTTCAGCTCGGTGACCGGCAGGTCCCGCAGGTACGCGAGGTTGCTGTAGCCGGTGCCGAAGTCGTCGATGGCGATGCGTACGCCCAGATCGGCCAGCACCCGCAGGGCCCGAACGGGCTCCTTGGCGCTGCTCATCATCGTGCTCTCGGTGATCTCCAACTGGAGTCGTTCGGGCGGCAGACCAGTCTGGCTCAGCAGCGTACGGACCTCCTGCACCAGGCCGGGCCGGTGCACCTGCCGCACGGCAAGGTTGACGCTCACGAACGGCGCGTGGGCACCGCCCGTCGACCACGCCTCCGCCTCGCGGCACGCCTCGGCGAGCACCCACCCGCCCAGTTGCACGATCAGACCGGTCTCCTCGGCCAGCGCGATGAAGCTGTCCGGCCGCAGGACGCCCAACTCCGGGTGTCGCCAGCGGACCAGCGCCTCCACACCGAGCAGTTTGCCGTCGCGCAGCGACGTCAGGGGCTGGTAGTCGAGGTAGAACTCGCCCCGCTCCAGGGCGGCCGGAATGGCTGCCGAGAGGGCGTACCGGGCCAGCTCACGGCGGTTGCGCTCGGCGTCGTAGAGCGCCCAGCGCGCCCCACCGGCCGACTTCGCCCAGTGCAGGGTGCTGTCGGCGGCCCGCATCAGGTCGCTGGGGCTGGCACCGGCCACCTGCCGCTCCACGATGCCGATGCTCGCGGTGACCTGGAGCTCGTGCCCGGCGACCACCACCGGTGTCCGGACCGCGGCCAGAGCGGCCTCGGCGACCTCCACGGCCGCCTCGGTGCCGCCGGTGCCCTCCACCAGGATGACGAACTCGTCCCCACCGAGGCGGGCCACCAGGTGCGCGCCGAGGGTCTGGCGGAGCCGTTCCGCCACCGTGGTCAGCAACTGGTCGCCGACCTGGTGCCCCAGGCTGTCGTTGACGACCTTGAACCGGTCCAGGTCGAGGAAACACACCCCGAGGCGCTGGGCACCCCGGCCCGGCTCGTTGAGCGCGGCGGTGAGCCGCTCGGTGAACAGCGTCCGGTTGGGCAGGCCGGTGAGCGGGTCGTGGGTGGCCTGGTGGCGGAACCGCGCCTCGCTGGCCCGCAGCGCCCGTTCGGCCTGCGTCCGGGCCATCATGGCGGCCCGGCGGATGGACTCCTGCTCGTCGAGCGTGCGGTCCCGCAGCGCGCGGGCGTAGCCGGTCGCCACGGCGGCCAGCAGTCGCGCCATTCGGTCCTCGACGTCCTCGGCCACCAGGCCCAGGTCCCGCACGAGCCGGAGCTGGATCACCTCGACCGTACGACCCAGCCCTTCGGCGGACGCGATGTGCGCGGCGACCAGCTCCGCGCCGACCCGGTGCCCGGCGCGCAGGTCGAACGGCTCGGCGAGCAGCGCCTGAGCCAGCTGGCCGGTGAGCCGGTGCAGCAGCGCCTCGAGCTGGGCCTGTGTCATCGGCAGGTAGCTCGTACCGGAGACCGCCTTGGCCCAGGCGCGGGCGAAGGTGCCGGGGCGGGTGGCCGCCGCAGCCGCCTCAGTCACCGAGTCGCCCGACGCCGCCCATGAACACCGCCCGCTCGGCGGCCTCCGCGCTCTCCGGGCTGTCGGGTCGCCACTGCGGCACCCAGACGACGCCCGGGTCGACCAGCTCGAACCCGTCGAAGAGCGCGGCCAGCTCGGCCTGGCTGCGAATCGTGAGCGGACTGTCGGTACGCCGGTAGACCCGCTCGGCCTCGGCGCGCTCCTCCCCGGCGCGGCCGTCGTCGCTGGCCTGCGACAGCACCAGGTAGCTGCCGGGCGCCAACGCGTCGCGCAGCGTCGCCAGCAGCTCCGCCGGCCGGTCGTCGTCGGGGACGAAGTGCAGGACGGCCACGATCATCACGGCCACCGGCTGACTCAGGTCGAGCAGCCTGCGCGTGTCGGGGTGCGCCAGGATCTCCTCCGGGTGCCGCAGGTCCTCCTGGACGATGGCCGCGCGGTCGTTGCCGGCCAGGATCTCCCGGCTGTGCGCCACCGCAACCGGGTCGACGTCCACGTAGACCACCCGCGACGCCGGGTCGATCCGCTGGGCGATCTCGTGGACGTTGCCGACCGTGGGGATGCCCGAGCCGATGTCCAGGAACTGGCGAATGCCGGTCTCGGCGAGGTGGTGGACCGCCCGGCGCAGGAATGCCCGGTTGGCCTGCGCCGCCAGCGGCGCCTCCGGTACGGCCGCCACCATCGCCTGCGCGGCGGCCCGGTCCGCGGCGAAGTTGTGCGATCCGCCGAGGTAGTAGTCGTACATCCGGGCGACGCTCGGGCGTTCGATGTCGATGGTGTCGGGTGCCCAGTCCGGCCGCTGCATGCGCTCACCCCTTGAGTCCACGACGCGGGCGTCATCGCCCGCGCGGGTATTCTGCCCCCGCGGTACCCGGCAGACCATAGCGTGTCGCGCACTCGCCGCCGACGTCGGTCGATACGCGAAGGTCCGCGCCAGCGGTGCGGCGGCGCGGACCTTCGGTCACGGAATCCCGCTCGACGAGCGGGCGTGGGTTAGAACTTCGGGGCGTCCGGCGCTTCGAGCAGGCCGAGCCGCAGCGCGGTCATCAGGGCCTGTGCCCGGTTGGCGGCACCGAGCTTCTCGTAGAGCTTGGAGATGTGCGTCTTCGCCGTGGACTCGCTGACGAAGAGCTGCTTGGCGATGCCCGCCACGCTCATGCCGTCGGCGAGCAGCCGCAGGACCTGCCCCTCGCGGGGGGAGAGCTGCGGGCCGGAGGGGGCGAGTCGACGCTTCATCGCCTCGGCCAGGTCGGCGGCGGTGAACGCGCTGGGCGACGAGGCGGCGTGCCGTGCGGCGGCCACGACCTCGTCGGCCGGAGCGGTCTTGGGCACGAACGCGCTCGCTCCGGCCTCCAGGGCACCGAAGAGCTGGTCGTCGCCGGCGTACATGGTCAACACCACGATGCCCATGGACGCGCTGGACTTGCGCAGCGCGCGGGTGGCCTCCAGGCCGCTGCCGTCGGGCAGCCGCAGATCCATGATCACCACGTCCGGCTGGAGGGCGCCGGCCTGGCGTACCCCCTCTGCCGCGGTCGCGGCCTCGCCGACGACCTCGAACTGGCGGTCGCGCTCGAAGGCGTGCCGCAGGCCCTTACGAATCAGGTCATGATCGTCGACAAGGAGGACCTTGGTGCGGGTGGCCGGTGTCGGACTTGTGGTCATCCTCGGGTTACTCCCCTTCTGGTGCTGCGCTGTCACGCACGTTATCGCGCCGGGACGAGGTGCCGAGAACCACCGCCACGGTCGTGCCGCTGGGTTGCCGCGGCCTGATCTCCAACCGGCCCCGGATACGTTCCGCCCTCTCGGCCATGATCGCAAGACCGTACCGTCCGTCGGGGCGCTGGTCAGCCATCCCCTGACCGTCATCCGACACTTCAATTTGCGCGTACGGGGGGTCGACCTCGCACGTGACCCACAAATTCGACGCCCCGGCGTGCTTCCGGGCGTTGGTCACCGCCTCCTGCGCGATGCGCAACAGTTCGGCCTCGGTGGCGGCCGGCAGGCGGGCCGTGGACTCGTCCAGCGACAGGTGGACCCGCAACCCACCGGACGCGCCGACGGTGCGGGCGTACTCGGCGATCGCCGCGGCCAGCCCGCCCTGCCGGTCCACCTCGCTGCGCAGCTCGAAGAGGCTCAGCCGCAGCTCCTGGATCACCCGGGTCACCTCGGCGCGCAGCGTCCGCAGCGCCTCGGCGGTCTCGTCCGCGTCGTCGAAGACGGTGGCCATGGCGTTGTCGATGCCGTAGCCGACCATCACCAGTTCCTGCGCCACCCCGTCGTGGATCTCCCGGGCCAGTCGCTGGCGCTCCTCGTTGGTGGCCAGCGAGCGGACCTCGTCGAAGAGCAGCGCCGCCTCCAACCGCAGCGCCGCCGGCCGGGTCAGCGCGGTCACCCGGGACACCACCGGCGGCGGGTACGCCTGCGCGACGTCGGCCTCCAGCACCACCAGACCCACCGTGCGGACCCCGGCGACCAGCGGGACGATCAGCGCGGACACGTCCCCGCGCCGGTGCGAGCGGGCCTGCGAGCGGGCCGCGGTGGTGGCCTGCTGGCTGGCCCAGGCGTCGGCGATCGCCGAGTCCGCGTCCAGCGTCGTCTCCCAGTCGACCCGGTCCGCCCCGGCCTGGGCGAGCACCACGAGCCGGCCCCCGCCGCTGGCCGACAGCACCGCCCCCCGGTCCGCCCGGGCCACCGTGCGCAGCTCCTCGATCAGGTGCTCGGAGATGCCGCCCGGGTCCAGGGTCGCCCCGGGCAGTTGCCGGGCCACCGTCCGCAGTTGGGTCAGCAGGCGGGTGGCCTCGGCGTACGGCTGGGGCTTGCCGTCGGCGCGTACGGCCATCACCCTGTGCAGGGTGCCGGCGGCGTAGAGCCCGAGCGCGGCGAGGATCAGCCACTGGGCGCAGACCGCGAGGTAGCCCACCTGGCCGAGTTGGCGTGTGCCGTCGACCTCGGTCACCGCGCCGCTGACCAGCAGCGTGGCGGCGGTCACCGCGAGCAGCGCCGTGCCCTCGCGGAAGCGGCGGCGCAGAGCGGTGACGGTCACCGGCACCGCCAGGTAGGGCAGCACGGCGGAGGCGCCCAGCCCGTCGACGGTGCCGCCGATCGACGCGACCGCGGCGATCTGGCTCGCGGCCAGCCCCAGCACCACCACCTCGGCCACCCGGCTCAGCGGCCCGATCAGCCGGTGCTGCGGAGCGAGCAGGGAGGGCAGCCCGGCGACCGCCAACAGCGCGATCCACCACAGCTGGGCGACGTCGCGGGTGGCGAACAGGGTCAGGATCGCGACCAGCGCCAGCATCACCAGGCGGGCGGCCGCGGCGAGAGGATGCGGGTGTGGGGCGGCGGTTGTGGATGCGGGCACGTGACGGATCGTAGTCAGCCGCGGTAGATGTCGGCGATTTCCGCCGCGTACGTCTTGTGCACGACCTGGCGTTTGACCTTGAGCGACGGGGTCAGCTCACCGGTGGCCTCGGCGAAGTCCCGGGGCAGGATCCGGAAGACCTTGATCGCCTCGGCCTTGGACACGGCCTGGTTGGCGGTGTCGATGGCGGACTGCACCTCGGCGCGCAGGCCCTCGTGGTCGCGCAGCGCCTCGACAGTGGTGTCCGAGGGCAGTCCGGCGCTCGACAGGAAGGTCGGCAGCGCCTCCTCGTCGATGGTGACCAGCGCCGCGATGAACGGCTTCGCGTCCCCGACGACGACGCACTGACTGATCAACGGGTGCGCCCGGACCTGGTCCTCCAGCACCGCAGGGGCGACGTTCTTGCCGGCGGCGGTCACGATCAACTCCTTCTTGCGGCCGGTGATGCTCAGGTAGCCGTCGGCGTCGAGCTGGCCCAGGTCGCCGGTGCGGAACCAGCCGTCGGTGCTGAGCGCCTCCGCGGTGGCGGTCTCGTTGTGCCAGTAACCCTGGAAGACCAGTTCGCCGGCGATCAGGATCTCGCCGTCGTCCTCGATCCGGACCGTCACACCGGGCAGCGGCCGGCCGACGCTTCCGATCCGGGTGCCGGTGGGCAGGTTCGCGGCGGCGGCGGGAGACGTCTCGGTCAACCCGTACCCCTCCAGGACCGTCACCCCGACGCCGCGGAAGAAGTGGCCGAGCCGCGCGCCCAGGGGCGCGCCGCCGGAGATCGCGTCGCGGCACCGCCCACCGAGCGCGGCGCGCAGCTTGCGGTAGACCAGCCGGTCGAAGACCGCGTGCTGGGCGCGCAGCGCCAGGCCGGGCCCGCGCGGGGTTTCCAGAGCCTCGCTGTACGCGATGGCGACCTGCTCGGCGCGGGCGAAGACGCCGCCCTTGCCGTCGGCCTCGGCCTTCTGCTTGGCCGCGTTGTAGACCTTCTCGAACACCCGGGGTACGGACAGCACGAAGGTGGGCCGGAACGCCTGTAGCTCGCCGACCAGGTTCTCGGTGTCGGCGCAGTGCGCGAGGGTGGCCCGCGCCTGCACGACGCCGATCTGGATGAGCCGGGCGAAGGCGTGCGCCAACGGCAGGAAGAGCAGGGTGCTCGCCCCGGCGTTGAACAGGTTCGGCAGCACCGGCACCGCGTTGGCGACGTCGGCGTACATGTTGCGGTGGGTCAGCACGCAGCCCTTGGGGCGGCCGGTGGTGCCGCTGGTGTAGATGATGGTGGCGAGATCGTCGGCGCGGACGGCCTTGCGGCGCTGCTGCACCTCGGACGCCTCGACGGCCGCGCCCGCGCTGACCAGCTCGTCGACCGCGCTCTGCTCGATCTGCCAGACGTTCGTCAGGTCGGGCAGACGGTCCCGGACGCCGGCGATGAGGTCGGCGTGGGCGCCGGACTCCACCACGGCGGCGACCGCACCGGAGTCGGCGATGATCCAGGCGGTCTGCTCGGCGCTGGAGGTCTCGTAGATCGGTACGGTGACCGCGCCGGCCGCCCAGATGGCGTAGTCGAGCAGCGTCCACTCGTAGCGGGTCCGGCTCATCAGGGCCACGCGGTCGCCCGGCTGGATGCCGCCGGCGATCAGGCCCCGGGCCACGGCCGTCACCTCGTCGCGGAACTGCAGGCAGGTCACCTCGGCCCAGGTGGTGCCGCTGCCGTCGGGGGAGGGGGTGGCGCGGGCGAACTGGACGGTGTCCGGCGCGGCCTCGGCGTTGTCCCAGACCGGATCGGTGAGGTTGGCCGCGTCGCCAACGGTGACGATCGGCGGGACGGAGAACTCGCGCACCTGCACTCCTTCGTGCTCGCACTGGCCGGGCCGGCCGCCGAGGGCGTCGGCTGTGTCGAAACCTACCCGTCGAGCGGTTCGGGTGGGGTAGGCAGGGGCGCGGCGGGGGCGGCTCGGCGTGTGGACCGTGCCAGCCGGGTAGCCTCCCCCCATGGCGGACTCCTCCACCCAGTCGATCATCATCGGCGCGTCACCCGAGCGGGTGGCGGCGGTCATCTGTGACTTCCCGAGTTACCCCGAGTGGACCGAGGCGGTCCGCGGTGCCGAGGTGATCGAGGAGTACGAGGACGGCTACGCCAGCCAGGTGCGTTTCACCATCGACGCCGGCGTGATGGCCGACGAGTACGTGCTCGCCTACGAGTACGCCGAGGACCTGTCCCGCGTCGAGTGGCACCTGGTCGCCCCCTCGAAGATGCAGAAGAGTCAGCGTGGCTCGTACGACCTGGTGGGCAACCCGGACGGGAGCACCACGGTGACGTACACGCTGGAGGTCGAGCTGTCCGTGGGGATGCTGGGCATGTTCCGGCGCAAGGCCGAAAAGATGATCATGGACACCGCGTTGAAGCAGCTCAAGCGCCGGGTAGAAGCATCCGGTGCGGCGCAGTGACGCGTCCGGCGGCACGGTAGAGGAGCCGAGGGTGGGCGGAACGGATCCGGGTTCGGCCCGGGAAGAGGCGGAGCGTCTGGTGGCCACCCTGCTCGCGGGGGCGCGACTGGCGTCCGCAGGGGCGGCGGGCGGCGCGTTCGGCCCGCTGGGCGGGGTGCTGGCGGGTGTCCTCGGTCACAGTGCCGCTCCGGGTGGTGATGCACGGGCAACTGGTGGTTTCGCCACCGGTTCGGCAGAATGCTGCGTCTGCCCGGTCTGTCGTGGCATCGCCGCGTTGCGCGATCCGAGTCCGGAATTCGCCGAACGTCTCGCCACCGGCGCGGGAGACCTCGCCGCCGGTGTGGCCAGCCTGCTCCGGGCGTTCGCGCCGCCGGAGTCCTCGGCCGCGACCGCGCCGGGATCGTCCGCGTCGTCGCGGGCGACGCCCGCTGCGGGCGGCGCCGAGGAGGCACCGGAACGCGCTCGGACCGCCCGGCCGGCAGAGGCCGTCGACGAGCACGTGTGGCGCGATGCCACCCGCACCGGGCATGATTCTCAGCCGGCGCCGGAGCGGGATGTCTGGTCGGTCGCCACCCGGACGGCGGACACATCCGCCCCGGCCACCGCGCCACCCGTCGACGACGCCGGGGCGGTGGCCGCGCCGGTGCCGACCAGCCGACCCGTGGTGCCCGCGTCGCGGGCGTCCGACGACACCGGCGCGGACGCGTCGGGCGGCGGCGCCTGAGCGCGGGACATCGCGATCCGGACCGGCGTGCCTCGTGGCACGCGCGGGCCGGACAGCACAGCAGAGGGGAGCGGCGGCGGTGACGCTGACCATCGGAGTCGACGTTGGTGGCACGAAGGTGGCCGGCGGTGTCGTGGACGACACCGGCAAGGTCCTCGTGCAGAGCCGACGGGACACCCCCGCCGACGACGTCGCCAAGACCCGCGACGTCATCATCGAGCTGGTCGACGAGTTGGCTGCCGGGCGGACGGTCGAGGGGGTCGGCATCGGCGCGGCCGGCTGGATCGACGCCACCCGCTCGACAGTGCTCTTCGCCCCCAACCTGGCCTGGCGCGACGAGCCGCTGCGCGAGTACGTCAGCGCCGCCGTCGGCCTGCCGGTGATCGTGGAGAACGACGCCAACGTGGCCGCGTGGGCCGAGTTCCGTTACGGCGCCGCCCGAGCCGCCGACGACTCTATGATCATGTTCACCATCGGCACCGGCGTCGGCGGCGGCATCGTCCTCGGCGGCGAGCTGATGCGCGGCGCACACGGCATCGCCGCGGAGCTGGGCCACATGCTGGCCGTGCCGGACGGCCACCAGTGCGGCTGCGGGCGGCTGGGCTGCATCGAGCAGTACGCCAGCGGCAGCGCCCTGGTCCGCTTCGCCCGTGCCGGTGCGCGACAGGAACCGCAGCGGGCCACCGCGCTGCTGGAGCTGGCCGGCGGCGAGACGGAGGCGATCACCGGTCACATGGTGACCGCCGCCGCGCAGGGCGGCGACCCGGTCTCCGCCGAGGCCTTCGCGCAGATCGGCCGGTGGTTGGGCACCAGCCTCGCCGACATGGCGCAGATCCTCGACCCGCAGACCCTGGTCGTCGGCGGCGGCGTGATCGACGCAGGTGACCTGCTGCTCGGCCCGACCCGGCGGTCGTACCTCGACGCGCTGGCCCAGCGGGGACGCCTGCCGGTGGCCGAGGTGCTCCCCGCCGAGCTGGGCAACAGCGCCGGGGTGATCGGCGCCGCCGACCTGGCCCGCCGGATCTGAGGGCGGCCAGGAGATGGGCGTACCGCTGCGCGTGGTGTCGTACAACATCCACAGCCAGCGCGACGACACCGCCGCGCTGGCCGAGGTGGTGCGGGCCGCGAAGCCGGACGTGGTGATCGTGCAGGAGGGGCCGCGCCGGTTCCGGTGGCGGCAGAAGTCGGCCACGTTGGCGGAGTCGTTCGGCCTGGTGGTGGCCGCCGGAGGTCTGCCCGCCCTGGGCAATCTGCTGTTGACCAGCCTCCGGGTGCAGGTACGCGGCACCCGCTGCCAGCGCTTCCCGCTGACCCCGGGCCGGCACCTGCGCGGTGCCGCGTACGCCGACTGCCGCGTGGGCGACGCCCGCTTCACCCTCGCCGGCTCGCACCTGTCCACCGACCCGGCCGAGCGGCCGGCGCAGGCCGCCGAGTTCCGGCGCGGGCTGGACGCCGCGAGTGGCCCGGTGGTGGCCGGCGCCGACCTGAACGAGGGTCCGGACGGGCCGGCCTGGGCGACGGTGGCGCGCGGCCTGACCGACACGGCGATCGCGGCCGACCGGGCGGAACGGCTCACCTACTCGTGCGCGGACCCGCGCCGGCGGATCGACGCCCTCTTCGTCGACCCTCGGATCAGCGTCGTCGACTACGACGTGGTGGACACCCCGCAGACCCGCCGGGCCAGCGACCACTTCCCGGTCCTCGTCGACCTGCTGCTGCCCACCACGGCCTGACCCCACCCGTCGAGGCCGCCGATCGGTCCGCGCCAGGGCTGGACATCCGGCTCCGATGTGGAGAGGATTTCGCGGCGACCGGCACCCGTGCCGCACCTAAGGAGATGTCCCGGTGTCCACCTCCACCGACCAGGGCCGGCCCGACCCGGATGCGATCCCGTCCGCGCAGAGCGGTGACGGCCGCGCGCTCTCCGACCGGGGCGACACGGTCTGCGTCATCGGGGCCGGGGCCAGCGGCCTGACGGCCATCAAGAACCTGCGCGAGCACGGGTTCGGCGTCGACTGCTACGAACGGGAGACCGGCGTCGGCGGCGCCTGGAACTGGCGGCACGACCGCAGCCCCGTGTACGCGAGCACCCACCTGATCTCGTCCAAGCCGTTCACCCAGTTCCCCGACTTCCCGATGCCGGACTCCTGGCCGGACTACCCGCACCACAGCCAGCTCCTGTCGTACTTCGAGCGGTACGCCGACCACTTCGACCTGCGCTCGCACGTCTGGTTCGGCACCGAGGTCGTCCGGGTCGAGCCCGCGCCGGGGGAGCGGTGGGACGTGACCACCCGCTCCACCGGCGGGTACGGCCCCGAGCGTACGTCCCGGTACGCCGCAGTGGTGATCGCCAACGGGCACAACTGGTCGCCGAAGCTGCCCCGCTACGAGGGCCTGGAGGAGTTCCGCGGCGAGATCATGCACGCGTCGTCCTACAAGGACCCGGCGCAGCTGCGCGGCAAGCGGGTGCTTGTGGTCGGTGCCGGCAACACCGGCTGTGACATCGCCGTCGAGGCCGCCCAGCAGTCGTCGCGCTGCTGGCACTCCACCCGGCGTGGCTACTGGTACGCCCCGAAGTACGTCCTCGGCCGTCCGGCCGACCAGATCAACGACGCGCTGCTGGCGCTGCGGGTGCCGCTGCGGGTCCGGCAGTGGCTCTACCACTGGACGATGCGGCTGACCGTCGGCAACCTCACCCGCTTCGGGCTGCCCAAGCCCGACCATCGGGTGTACGAGACGCATCCGATCGCCAACAGCCAGCTCGTCTACTACGTGGGCCACGGCGGGATCGGCCCGGTGCCCGACATCGCCCGGTTCCACCCGTACGCCGTGGAGCTGGCCGACGGCCGAGAGATCGACCCCGAGCTGGTCATCTTCGCCACCGGCTACCTGCCGCGATTCGAGTTCCTCGACGCGTCGGTGTTCGGCGACAGCGCCGGCACCGGCCGTCCCACGCTCTGGCTCAACGCCTTCACGCCGGGGCACCCCACGCTGGCGGTCGCCGGCCTGGTGCAGCCGGACTCCGGCCTCTTCGCGCTGTCGCACTGGCAGACGGTGCTCTTCGCGCGCCTGCTCCGGGCGCGACAGGAGCGACCCGAGCGGGCCACGGCGTTCGCGCAGCGGGTACGGGACCGGGCCGGGGAGCGGTACGCGGGGCAGGTCAAGGACAGCAGCCGGCACTGGTTCGAGGTCGGGCACGCCGACTACCTGCGTGCCGTCCAGCGCGCCCTGGTCGAGCTGGAGGGGAAGTGAGC
>NZ_JBEXIJ010000006.1:62381-274040 GCF_040608495.1 Micromonospora sp. NPDC005174
GCGCGAGGAGTGAGCTTGCGAGCCCCGCAGTCGCGAACGAAAGGTGGGCTCGGTGAGCGCGAGGAGTGAGCTTGCGAGCCCCGCAGTCGCGAACGAAAGGTGGGCTCGGTGAGCGCGAGGAGTGAGCTTGCGAGCCCCGCAGTCGCGAACGAGAGGTGGGCTCGGTGAGCGCGAGGAGTGAGCTTGCGAGCCCCGCAGTCGCGAACGAAAGGCTGGATCAATGACCGAGCTGCGGATCATGCGGGGCCGGGAGTGGGCTCGCCCGATCCGGCCGGCGCGGCGTGAGGTGCTCAGCGCCGTACCCGAGGTCGAGGAGGGGCGTCCGCCGCTGCTCTTCGTTCCCGGGTTCGGCCATGGCGCGTGGGCGTTCGCGGAGCACTGGCTGGGCCACGCCGCGTCGCGGGGCTTCCCGGCGTACGCGCTGAGCCTGCGGGGGCACGGCGGCAGCGAGCCGGCGCCGGAGGCGACGCTGCGGGCGTACGCGCACGATGTGACCCAGGTGGCGGCGGGCCTGCCGCGCCAGGCGGTGCTGGTGGGGCACGGCGCCGGGGCGCTCGTCGTGGCGCACGCGCTGGCGCGCTACCCGGCGCGCGGCGCGGTGCTGGTGGCGCCGGTCTTCGGCGGCTGGGGGGTGCTCGGGGCGGCGGTGCGCCGCAACCCGGCCGGGACGCTGCCGGCGGTGTTCGGCGGACCGCTGCGGCTCAGCCGCGCGCAGTTGTTCAGCCGGGAGTTGCCCGACGAGGACGCCCGACGGCACGTGGCGCGACTCGGCCGGGCCGGTCGGCGCGCGCAGTGGGCGCTGCTGGGTGAGCCGCAGGCCGAGCCGGCCGTGGGTGAGCCTCCGGTCCTGGTGCTGGGCAGCCCGGACGACCGGGTGGTGCCGGCGTCGGCGTTGACGCGGATCGCCCGCCGGTACGGGTCGGCGCCGCTGCTCTTCCCCGGCATGGGGCACGACCTGATGCTCGACGCGCGCTGGGCCGAGCCGATAGACGCGATCCTGGACTGGCTGGAGAAGGAGCCCACCGGGCGGTGAGCGCCGGTCAGCCGCCGGTGTGTTGGGTGGCGATGGTCGCCCGGGTCGCCGGACGAGGCACCCGGGCGGTGCCGTCGGTGCTGGTGAGGCGGCCGACCAGCGCGCCGGTCTCGTCCAACGCGCTCAGGTAGGAGCGGGCCCAGGCGCGGATGTCGTGCTCGTGCAGGTGGGCGCGCATCGCCCGCATCCGGGCGGTGGCGTCCGCTGGGTCGGCCCGCAGCGCCGTCCGCAGCGCCTGCTTGAGCCCTTCCAGGTCGTGCGGGTTCACCAGGTACGCCTGGGACAGCTCGGCGGCGGTGCCGGCGAACTCGCTGAGCAGCAGCGCCCCGCTGTCGTCCACCCGCGCGGCGACGTACTCCTTGGCGACCAGGTTCATCCCGTCGCGCAGCGGGGTCACCGCCATCACGTCGGCGACCCGGTAGAGCGCCGCCAGCTCGGCCCGGTCGAAGGGCTGGGTGAGGTAGTGGATGGCGGGCTCACCGACCCGCCCGAACTCGCCGTTGATCCGGCCCACCTCGCGCTCGATGCGTTCGCGCAGGATCTGGTACTGACCGACGCGTTCCCGGCTCGGCATGGCGACCTGGACGAGCACCGTGTCGCGGACCTTGACGTCGCCGCTGGCGATCAGCTCGCTGTACGCCTTGAGTCGCTGCTCGATGCCCTTGGTGTAGTCCATCCGGTCCACGCTGAGGATGACCTGCCGAGGGTCGCCGAGGTCCTGGCGGAGGCGGCGGGCGCGGGCGGCCACGTCGGGGCGGGCGGCGAGGGCGGCCATCTCGGCGGTGTCGATCGAGACGGGGAACGCGCCGATGCGGACCACCCGGTCGTCGATCCCGATCCGACGGTCGGTTGCCGGCAGCTCCAGTACGCGGGTGACCAGTTGGGCGAAGTTGTGCGCCGCCTGGGCGCGCTGGAAGCCGACCAGGTCGGCGCCGAGCATGCCGCGCAGCAGCTCGGCCCGGCGCGGTAGCTGCATGAACAGCTCCGGCGGCGGGAACGGCACGTGCAGGAAGAAGCCGATACGCAGGTCGGGGCGCAGCGCGCGCAGCAGCCCGGGTACGAGTTGCAGGTGGTAGTCCTGCACCCAGACCACGCCACCCGGCTCGGCCACCTCGGCGGTCGCCTCCGCGAACCGCTGGTTGACCCGTTGGTACGCCTCCCACCACCGGCGGTGGTGCTCGGGTTGCTCGACGGCGTCGTGGTAGAGCGGCCAGAGGGTCGCGTTGGCGAACCCCTCGTAGTGGTCGCGCAGGTCCTCCTGGCTGAGGGCGACGGTGTGCATGTGGACGCCGTCCACGTCCGGCAGGGCGGGCGCGGAGCCGGTGCCGCCGGCCCAACCGACCCAGATCGCCGGGGTGTGCCGCAGGAGCGGGTGTAGCGCGCTGACCAGCCCACCGGGGCTGCGCCGCCACTCGCAGGCCCCGTCGGGGGCCTGGTTGTCGTCGATGGGGAGGCGGTTGGCCACCACCACGAGAGAGCTCTTTCGCATCTCGGGCATTCCGATCAGCAGAGGACTGACCGCCACGAGCAAGGAAAAACCGGTCAGTCAGCGGGGGAAGTGACGTGCAGCGGTATTCCTACTGACAGTAAGTTACACCACTGTTACGCCCAGAGTGAGGGCGGTCGTGTCCCGCGATACGGGCCGGGTTGGGCCTGCTTCATAAGGGCGGCCGAGCCGAGGCGGAGTCCGGGCGGCGATCCGGCAAGGCGCGGTTGGGTCCGGATACCGATGTTGTATCCGGACCCAACCGCAACGCCGCCGGTCGTCGTCCGGGCCCGCCGCAGGCCGGCCAGTTCTTATGAAGCAGGCCCTAGACGACCGCGCCGTTGTCCGGGTCGTCGTCTTCCTCGTCGCCGGGCCGCAGCCGCCAGATGAGCGTGACGAATCCGGCCAGGATGCCGGTGAACCCGAACAGGGTGACGGCCGAGCGGTCCACCGGGAGCAGCGACGGGAAGAGGAAGAGCACGAACCCGACGACCACCGCGAGCGCGCCGACGACCGCGTACTTGGAGACGCGGGGTAGCGGTGGCGGCGGTGGCGGGTGGTAGGTGTCCTCGTCGTCGTCCGGCAGGTCGGCGCCGAAGGTGTCCAGACCATCGAGCAGCGACGGCTCGTCGTCCCGCGTGTTGCGGCCGACCGAGATGCCGGAGAAGTCCGTCGCCGACGGCAGCCGACGGACGTCGGTCGCGGTCGGCCCGGCCTCGTCGGCGCCGGAGCGGGCGAGTGGTCCGGCGGTCGGCTCGTCCCGGGTGTCCTGGTCGTCGCGTTCGTCCACGTCCTCCGCGGCCGGCCACGGCCGCTCGTCCGTGCTGGGGGAGGTGCTGTGGAAGCCGGCCACGATCCGGGCCCACTCGGCGTCGATGTCCGGCTCGTCGCGGGCCGGTGGCTGCTCCGGGGCGCTCTCGTCGGCGAGCTGGGTGAGGTAGTCGCGAGCGGTCCTCAGGTGCGAACGGTCGACGTAGAGCCGGTCGACCGGGCGGGCCGGGACGGTGGTGGTGCGGGTGACCGGGTTGAGGTCGGCCGACGGTTGCAGGTAGGCGGCGATCCCCCCGGCGGCCAGGACGTCGAGCAGGTGCTCGCCGACGCGCGGATCGACGTCGCCGACCACGGCGTACTCGCTCGCGTCGAGCCCGTTGTCCCGCCGTCCCCGGCGGGCCCCACCCGCTGACACCCGGCAATCCTCCTCAACGCGCCCTGCGGCGCGGCCACCCTGCCCCCTCGACGCCCGTCCGCACGCCGTGCTCTGAATCGTGACACGTCAGGGGCCGGTTCCGGGAGTGCGTTGTGTCGCGTCTTGGAAACTCAGGGGCGCTCCCGCTGGTCACGGCCGTGGCTCTTTGTCCGTTGTTGCGCGAGACGTGCTATCTCGATGATCGCTTTCGACCGCATGGCGCGCTGGTGAGCTGCGAGGTTCGCGCCCCTGGGGCGGAACAACCCTCGCGTCGCGCGCAAGGGTCCGAGCAGTTTCCCTGTTGTTGCTGCCTGCGGCGTCCGGGAAGCAGCATCAACGCTGATGTTGTGCGGATCTCCGCGCGCCTGTCCGGTCCGCTGGTCGTCGGCAGGAGGCGCGGCGTGCCGAGGTGGGCGTCCGTCCGTTGTGGTGCGAGCGCTCGCTTCGTAGGCTCGTCGGCGACGCGCCCGGCGCTGTCGTGGGCCCCCTCGGAAAGGACGCCGGTGCTCTACTGGCTGTTGAAGCACGTGATCCTCGGTCCGCTGCTCAAGCTGATCTTCCGGCCGCAGGTGGAGGGGTTGCACCACGTGCCGGCGACCGGCCCGGTGATCCTGGCCAGCAACCACCTCTCCTTCTTCGACTCGATCTTCATTCCGTTGATCGTCTCGCGGCGGGTCACCTTCGTCGCCAAGGCGGAGTACTTCACCGGCAAGGGGATCAAGGGCTGGTTCATGAAGATGTTCTTCGTCGGCACCGGCACGATCCCGGTGGACCGCTCCGGCGGCGAGGCCGCCCGCGCCGCTCTGGACACCCAGTTGCGGGTGCTGCGTGCTCAGGGGGTGGCCGGCATCTACCCCGAGGGCACCCGCTCCCCGGACGGGCGGCTCTACCGGGGCAAGACCGGCGTGGCCCGGCTCGCCCTGGAGAGCGGGGCGGTGGTGGTGCCGGTGGCGATGCTCAACGCCGACGAACTCCAGCCGCCCGGCAGGCTCATCCCGAGGATCGGCCGGGTGCGGGTCCGCTTCGGCGTACCCCTGGGCTTCTCCCGCTACGCGGGAATGGCCGGCGATCGGTTCGTCGAGCGTGCGGTCACCGACGAGATCATGTACGAGTTGATGGAGCTCACCGGCCGTGAGTACGTCGACATCTACGCGCAGAAGCTCAAGACGCCGGTGGCCGCCTAGCCTAGGCCGTGCGTCAGCAGGCGACGGCCGGCCCGGTCGGGCTGACCGGCCTCCCGGCCAGCGCCAGCAGGCCCGGGGCGTCGTTGCGCAGCGCGAAGGTGCGGACCTCGGCGCGCGGCGCTCGTGCGCCCGCCGGGTCACCCGCACGGCTCAGCTCCGCGGCCGCCAGCGCCAGCGCCAGCACGCGGTCGCTCGTGTCCGGGATCCGTCCGTACGTCTCGGCGGCGGCCAGGTGCAGCTCGGCCGCCCGTCGGTGGTCGCCGTCGGCCGCCGCCACCGCAGCCGTCACCGTGCGCAGCGCCGCCTCCGACCACGGCGTCCGATGTCCGACCCGGTCGAGCATCGCCCGGACCCGCACCGCGGCGTCCCGGCCGGCCAGGGCGCCGGCGTACGCGGCCGCGGCGATCCACTCGCCGCTGGCGAGCGCCGGCACCTCCGACCAGGAGCGCTCCAGCTCGTCGATCAACTCCGCCGCCTCGGCGTGGCGCTCCTGCAACGCCCGGCACAGTGCCGCCATGCCCAGCATCGTCCAGCGCAGGCGGTGGAAGCCGCTGCGCCGGGCGGTGGTCAGCGCGTCGACCAGGTCGGCCGGGTCCTCGTCGTCGCGCAGCACGAGCAGGCAGCAGCGCAAACCCCGCACCTGCATGTCCCAGCTGCCGGTCGGCGTGTCCACGAACGCCTCCGCCGCGGCGAGCAGCCGGCCGAAGTCACCCTCGAACCAGGCGCGCATCGCCTCGGCCGAATAGCTGGTGGTCAACGTCTGCCCGCTGGCCGTACGCGCCGGCGCGGCCGAGAGCAGGGCGTTCGAGCGCAGCCAGTCGCCCTCCTCGCGGATGGCCCAGGCCAGGTTCTGGGTGGCCCGGGGCAGCGCGAGCAGCTGGCCGGCCCGGCTGAACTCGACGATCGCGTGCAACTCGTCCAGGCCGACCCGGTCGCCGGCCTGGTAGCGGGCGGTGGCCGCGGTGATCCGCGCGTTGGTGCGGGTCTCGGTCAGGCCCAGCCGCTCCGCGATCTCCGCCGCCGTGTCCGCCGCCGACACGGCCGGGTCGCGCTCGTAGTTGAGCATGTGCAGGCGGCCCAGCTCGGCGTACGCGTCGGCCTTCTGCGGGCTGTCCGGCAGCGGCTCGAAGAGCTGCACCGCCCGGTCCAGGCAGGCCAGCGCCTCACCCCGCTCGGCGCGCAGCCACGCCGCCTGGCCGAGCAGCGTCCACGCCCGTGCGGCGCAGGCGTCGTCGCCGTGCGCCGCCAGCCGGTCGGCCAGCGCGTGCACCTGCTCGGTCCCGCCGCCGGAGAGGAACGCGTTGCCGTCCCGGTAGAACGAGATCTCCGTACTCAGCAGCTCCAGTTGCAGCCGGCCCACCGGATCGCTGTCGTCGGCCAGACCCAGCGCCCGGCCCGCGTGGCTCGCCGCCGCATCCAGCCCGTGCAGGGCGTACGCCCGGCGGGCCGCCCGGTGCAGCGCCTGCCGCGCGGGCCCCGCGTACCGCTGGATCGCCATGCCGAGGGACCGCGCGATCTCGTGGGCCGCCCAGCGGTGGTGAGCGAGGACCTCGGCCAGGTCGGTGTCGCGGCTCTGCGACAGCGCGTCGAGCCAGTCCGCCGCCCGCTCGTGCCGCGCCACCCGCTCGGTTCTCGGCAGCCGCTGGTAGCAGACGTCGCGCACCAGCACGTGCCGGAACCGGAACTCGGCCTGCCCGGCCATGGTCGACGCGGCCTGCTCGTGCACGAAGTCGCGCTGTTCGAGGCGGCGCAGCGCGCGCTCGACCGACTCGACCGGCTGGCCCAGCGCGGCGGCCACCGCGCCCGGCCAGAACTGCACCCCGACCACCGAGGCGGCGAGCAGCACCGCCCGGTCCTTGGCGTCCAGCAGGTCGACGCGGTTGGCGATCACCGCGTGCACGCTCTCCGGCATGGTCAGTTCGAGCTGCTTGTCCAGCGACCAGCCCCGCCCGGACTGGCGCAACGCGCCCTGCTCGATCAGCATCCGGACGTACTCGTGCGCGTAGAGCGGGTTGCCGCCGGCCACCTCGATGAGCGGCGTCAGCATGTCGGCGGAGAACGCCGCCTGGCCGAACAGGTGGGCGTACAGGGCGGCGATGCCGGTGTCCCGCAGCGGCGGCAGGGTGATGGTCACCGAACCCGTGATCGTCCCGGCCCAGCTCGGGTCCCGGTCGACAAGCTCGGGGCGCGCGGTGCAGAGCAGCAGCAGCGGCACGTCGCGGGCGGCCGCGCCGAGCAGCTCCACGAAGCGCAGCATCGCGTCGTCGGCCCAGTGCAGGTCCTCGAAGACCAGCACGGTGGGGCGGCGGGCCGCCAACGCCAGCAGGAAACGTCGCCACGCCGACTCCGCCTCCTCCGCCGGCAGCGGCGTACCGGGCAGCCCGACCAGTGGGCGCAGCGCGTCGACCACCCGGTCGCGTTCGCCCGGCCCGATCAGTTCGCCGACCGCGGCGCCCAGTCGCTGGGCCGCGCTCGCGGCCGGGTCGGTGTCCAGGATGCCGGCCTCGGACTTGACGATGTCGGCGAGCGCGGCGAACGTGACGTTCTCCCCGAAGGGCGGACAGCGCCCCGTCCGCCAGGTCAGCGGCTCGTCGACCAGCCGGCCGGTGTGCCGGTACAGCTCGCGCAGCAGCCGGCTCTTGCCGATCCCGGCCCGGCCGAAGATCGTCACCACCTGGGGCAGTTGGTCACGCAGAGACCGGTGCAGGGCGTTGACCAGCATGCCCAGCTCGTGCTCGCGGTCCACCAGGGGCGTGGTGTCCGGCTCCCGGTCGGTGGGCTGGCGGCGCACCGGAGACAGGGCGAGCCACACCTCGGTCGGCGACGACCGGCCGCGCAGGGTGACCGGGGGCTGCTCCTCGTAGCGGATCGCGTCCTTGGTCAGGGCGTGCGTGGTGCCGCAGACCAGCACGCCTCCGGGCGGCGCGACCGACTGCATCCGCGAGGCGGTGTTCACCACGTCGCCGGCGACGATCGCCTGCCCGCCGTCGCGGGCGGCGGCCACGTCGACCAGGGCCTCGCCGGTGGCCACGCCCACCCGGAACCGCATCTCGGTGCTGCCGGTCGGCGCGAAGCGGGTGAGCACCCGTTGCAGTTCCAGCCCCGCCCGGACACAGCGCAGCGCGTCGGTCTCGGTGGCGATCGGCGCGCCGAAGAGCGCCATCACCGCGTCGCCGATGTACTTCTCCACCACCCCGCCGTACTGGCCGACCACCCGGCGGGCCGCCGAGAAGAAGCCGGTCTGCATGCCACGGACCTGCTCCGGGTCGGCCCGCTCGACGTACGGGGTGAAGTCGATGAGGTCGACGAAGAGCACGCTCACCCGCCGGCGGTCCTCCTGCGGGGCGAGCGTGGCGGACCGGTCCGTGCCCGGTCGGGGAGACCCGCAGGAGGTGCAGAACGCGACGTCCGAGGCGAGAGGACGCAGGCAATGTGGGCAGACGGCACCCAGCTCGGCGCCGCAGCCACCGCAGAAGCGGTCACCGTCGGCGGCCGTGCGTCCACAGCGCCCACACTGCGCGGCGATGACACACCCTCCACTGGCGATACCGGCCGGCGCCCCCCAGCGCCGTCACCCACAAGGAGTATCGCCGTCGGACGGGCTGTCAGGTACCGGCCTGTTGGTTTGTGGACAGTCCACCAACGGTCTGACCGACTACATTCAGTCCGCCACATATTCGATCAGCGACCAGAGGGGGACAGGTCAATGGTGTACGTCAAGCTGGAAAGTGACTGGACCGACGGTAACGGCGTCGATCACTCGGCGGGAGAGTCGGTGGACGTCGACGCCGCCACGCTCGCCACGTTGCAGGCCGAGGGCATCGTCAGCGAGCAGTCCGGCGCGGGCGGCGACAGCAAGGGCCCGAACAAGTGGGCCGGTCCGGGCAGCCCCGGAGTCTGAACCAGGCGTCGATGACACGACGGAACGGCCGGGCCGCCCACGGGCGACCCGGCCGTTTCGGATGTGCGGGCCCCGCGCTGCCCCCGCCCGGGGGTGGCGAGTCGGTTCAGCGGTCGTTCATGCCGGCGCGGCGGCGCAGCGCGGCCACGTCGGTGACGACGATCCGGCGGCCCTCGGTCCGCAGCCAGCCACGACTGGCGAAGGAGCCGATGGCCTGGTTGACGCTCTGTCGGGAGCCGCCGGCCATCTCCGCCAACTGGCTCTGGTTGAGCTCGATCGTGATCATCGGGGCCTGGCTCTCGCCGGCCAGCCGGACCAGCGTCTTGGCGACCCGGCCCGGCAGGTCGAGGAAGACGTGGTCGGCGTTCTGCTCGGTGAGTCGGCGGATCAGCCCGCCCAGAGACCTCATCACCGCGTCCAGGATGCGCGGGTTGGAGTGCACCAGCTCCATGAACGCGCCCCGGGAGAGCGCGAGCGCCGCGCAGTCCTCGATGGCCTCGGCCGACGCGGACCGCGTGGAGGCGTCCAGCAGGGAGACCTCGCCGAGCACGTCCGGCGGACGGATCACCGACAGCACCGCCCGTTCGCCGGTCGGCGCGGTGCGGAACACGGCGACCGCGCCGCGGCGCAGCACGATCAGCGACTCGCCCGGGTCGTTCTCGACGAAGAGCAATTGACCCTTGCGGTAGGTGCGCGGAACGGCGGCTGCGATGACACGCTGGCGCACCTCGGGCTCCAGCCCGGCGAACATCTCGACACCTGTGAGCGCGTCACCCGGCTCCGGCAGGCGCATCTCCACGGCCCAACCCCTCCCCGGTCATGGACCACACAATCGCTCACCGGGTGAACCTGATGGCCCTGACGAGGTGAACTGACGCCGGTTCGGCATCCGGTAGCGGTACACATCAGATCATGACGGTCCGGTCGCTTGCTGTACACCCCTCGAAGCACTTCCGTGACCGTCGCGAGCTGCGGCGTACCCCCTGGGTCGTCGCCGCAGCGGCGTCGGCGGCCCGGGTCGCCGCTGGCCCACGGCGGACCGGCCGGGCTCGCACCCGGCCCCGCCGCGCGCCGACGGACGGCGGTGGGTGAGGATGTCCGGAATGGTCTACCGCTACTTCTACGACTGCGAGTTCATCGAGGACGGCCGGACCGTCGACCTCGTCTCGATCGGTGTCGTCGACGAGTACGGCCGCGAGTTCTACGCGGTCTCCACCGAGTTCGACGACTCCCGTGCCGTGCCCTGGGTACGGCGTAACGTGCTGGACCGGCTGCCGTCGCCGGCCGACCGGGCCTGGCGTTCGCGGGAGCGCATCCGCGACGACCTGTACGACTTCCTCATGGAACCGGTCCGGGACCGGCCGGGTGAGCAGTTGGAGCTGTGGGCCTGGTACGCGGCGTACGACCACGTGGTCCTCGCCCAGCTCTGGGGGGCGATGCCGGCGCTGCCCCGGGAGATCCCCCGGTTCACCAAGGACCTGCGGCAGCTCTGGGACGACCGGGGTCGGCCGAGCCTGCCGGACGCGGACGCGGCCCGGCACGACGCCCTGGTCGACGCCCGGCACAACCTGGCCCGCTGGCGGGCGATGACGACGCGCTGAGCGATGGTCATACGTCTGTAGGTTTGACCGGTTCTGTCCTGGGCAACGGTTCGACAGCCGAGCCGAGGGAGACCGCCATGAGCAATGATCCGACCAGCGTCGCCGACGGCCGGGCGCGGGTCACGGAGCTGATCCGCGCCGCACGGATCTGCATGCTCACCACGATCGGGCTGGACGGGCGGCAGGTGAGCCGGCCGATGGGGCTGCAGGAGGCGGACTTCGACGGTGACCTCTGGTTCTTCGCCTACGCCGACTCGGCCAAGATGCGCCAGGTCCGGGTGAACCCGGAGGTCAACGTCGCCTTCTCGGACCAGAAGAACAACGCCTGGGTGTCGATCTCGGGCACCGCCAGTGAGAGTTCCGACACCGAACGCGCCAAGCGGCTGTGGAATCCGCTGCTCAGGGCCTGGTTCCCGGACGGGCTGGACACGCCCGGCCTGACCCTGGTCAAGGTGCATGCCAGCTCCGCCGAGTACTGGGACTCGCCGAGCAGTGCCGTGGTCAACCTGCTCGGCCTCGCGAAGGCCGCCGTCACGGGCCGTCCGCCGTCGGCCGGGGAGAACCACGAGGTGACCTACTGAGCCGTCGCCCCCGGGGCGCTGTCGTCGCGTGGTCAGGTGCGACTACAGTGCGCAGTGACGGCCCGCCCCGGGCCGGCAACGGCGCCGATGGTCTGACCTGACACATATCCTGGGGCATATCGGGCTTTACCTGATGCTCCAGGAGGATGAGCGGATCATGCGTATCGGCGTGCTCACCGGCGGCGGCGACTGCCCGGGTCTCAACGCGGTCATCCGGGCGGTGGTCCGCAAGGGCGTCGCCACTTACGGTCACGAGTTCGTGGGCTTCCGGGACGGTTGGAAGGGCCCGCTGGAGGGTCTGTCCCGCCCCCTCGGCATCGCCGACGTGCGCGGCATCCTGCCCCGCGGCGGCACCATCCTCGGCTCGTCGCGCACCAACCCGTTCAAGATCGAGAACGGCGTCGAGCGGATCAAGGACAACCTCGCCGAGCAGGGCGTGGACGCGCTGATCGCGATCGGCGGCGAGGACACCCTCGGCGTGGCCACCAAGCTCTACGAGCTGGGCGTGCACGTGGTCGGCGTGCCGAAGACGATCGACAACGACCTCGGTGCCACCGACTACACCTTCGGCTTCGACACCGCGGTCAACATCGCGATGGAGGCCATCGACCGCCTGCACACGACCGCGGAGAGCCACCACCGCACCCTGGTCGTCGAGGTCATGGGCCGGCACGCCGGCTGGATCGCCCTGCACGCCGGCCTGGCCGGCGGCGCCAACGTGATCCTGCTGCCCGAGCGGCAGTTCGACGTCGAGCAGGTCGCCGGTTACGTCGAGAAGCGCTTCCAGCACCAGTACGCCCCGATCGTCGTGGTCGCCGAGGGCGCCCAGCCGCTCGACGGCCAGATGGTGCTGCACAACCAGGAGCTGGACTCGTTCGGCCACGTCCGTCTCGGCGGCATCGGCCAGTGGCTCGCCGAGCAGCTGGAGGCCAAGACCGGCAAGGAGGCCCGCACCGTGGTGCTGGGTCACATCCAGCGCGGTGGCACCCCGACCGCCTTCGACCGGGTCCTCGCCACCCGGCTGGGTCTGCAGGCCATCGACGCGGTCCACGACGGCGACTGGGGCAAGATGGTCGCGATGCAGAGCACCGACATCGTCCGGGTGCCCCTCGCCGAGGCCACCCGTGAGCTGAAGACCGTGCCGCTGGAGCGGTACGAAGAGGCCGAGGTCTTCTTCGGCAGCTGATCGACGGTAGGCGGCGCGGCGAGCCTGCGGGCCCGCCGCGCCGCGACCCGACCTCAAGGGGGTACGGCCCAGATGTCAGCCGGGGTGCACACGGTCGCGGTGATCGGGGCGGGCAAGATCGGCGAGCTGATGCTCTCCGGCCTGCTGCGCTCCGGATGGCCGGTGGAGAGGCTGCTCGCCACCGCCCGCCGACCCGCCCGCGCGCAGGAGTTGACCACCCGCTACGGCGTCCGCGTGGTCGACAACCTGACCGCCGTCGACGAGGCCGCGGTGCTCGCCGTGTCGGTCAAGCCCCAGGACGCCGCCGCGCTGCTGGACGAGATCGGCCCCAAGGTGCCCGCCGGCAAGCTGGTCATCTCGCTCTGCGCCGGGCTGCCCACCAGCTTCTTCAACCGCCGGCTGCCCGAGGGCACGCCGGTGGTCCGGGTCATGACCAACACGCCGGCGCTGGTCGACGAGGCGATGACGGCCATCTCCGCCGGGGCGTACGCCACCGGGGCCCACCTGAGCCTGGCCGAGGAGATGTTCAAGCCGCTCGGCCAGACCATCCGGGTGCCCGAGTCGCA
The DNA here is from genome assembly GCF_040608495.1 of Micromonospora sp. NPDC005174. Lineage (NCBI taxonomy): Bacteria > Bacillati > Actinomycetota > Actinomycetes > Micromonosporales > Micromonosporaceae > Micromonospora > Micromonospora sp. NPDC005174. The sequence goes on from NZ_JBEXIJ010000006.1 coordinate 75,106, forward strand.
GCAGGACGCGGTCACCGCGCTCTCCGGCTCCGGCCCGGCCTACTTCTACCTGCTGGTGGAAGCCATGATCGACGCCGGGATCCTGCTCGGGCTGCCCCGCCAGGTGGCGCACGAGCTGATCGTGCAGACCGCCATCGGCTCCGCCGTGATGCTGCGCGACTCCGGCGAGCACCCGGTCAAGCTGCGCGAGGCGGTCACCTCGCCGGCCGGCACCACCATCTCCGCGATCCGCGAGCTGGAGAAGCACGGCGTCCGCGCCGCACTGCTCGCCGCGCTGGAGGCGGCCCGGGACCGCGCCCGCGAACTGGCCGCCCAGGCCGACTGACCGCGGCGCGCGGGGTCCCCGCGGCCGGGTGGGTGCCGCATACTGGCGGCGTGTTCACACTCGCCCAGGCCCGGCACCTGGTGGCCACCCTCCAGCCGCGTGTCGACGAGCTGATCCGCATCCGCGCCGACCTCGCCGAGCTGCGCGTCGACCTGGCCGACCACGGCGTCAGCTCGCTCGGCGGGATGGCCGAGGTCAAGGGGCTGGAGGCCCGGCTGCACGCCGTCGTCGACGAGCTTCACCAGCACGACATCCAGGTCAAGGGCATCGCGCCGGTGCTGCTCGACTTTCCGGGCGAGCGCGACGGCCGCGCCGTGCTCTGGTGCTGGTTGGAGGGCGACTCCGACGTGCGCTGGTACCACCGCGCCGAGTGCGGCTTCGCCGGCCGTCGCCCCCTCTGACAGTCCCGCGCCGCCGAGCCGCGCCACCGGGGTGTTGATCAACTGGGGTGCACGGAAACCGCGGTGTCCGCTTGCGTCGGATGCCGCGATTCCCTGGAACCCGAGTCGATCAAACTCTCAGCCCGCCGCGGACGTCGGCAGAACCGGCCCGGGGGCGTCGGTGACCGCGAACACCACCACGTTGTCGACGTAGTGACCCCGCCGCCGGTCGAAGTCACCCCCGCAGGTGACCAGGCGAAGCTCCGCGTTGGGCGTCGGCCCGTAGACGACGGCCGTCGGAAACTGGTCCTTGCGGGTGCGCAGCGACCCGGTCACCCGGAACGACAGCCACTGCCCGTCGCGCCACACCTGGACGCGGTCGCCGGAGCGCAGCTCGCCGAGCCGGGCGAAGACCGCCGGGCCGCGCCGCGAGTCCAGGTGCCCGGCGAGCACCGCCGGACCGGTGTCGCCCGGGGCGGGGCCGCCCCCGTACCAGCCGGCCACGTCGAAGTCGGCCGGCGGGACGAGCGCGCCCGCGCGGTCCAGGCCCAGCACCGTGAGCGCCGAGTCGACACCGATGCGCGGCACCCGTACCCGGGTGGGTGGACCCTGCGGTCGCGGCGACGCGGCCACCGACGCGGCCACCGAGGCGCAGCCGTCGGCGCAGCCGGGGTGCCAGGTCGCGACCGGGGGCGGCCCGGTCGTCGCGAGCCCGACGCCGCTGCCGGCGGCCAGGCAGACCGCCGCGCCGGCCGCGACCAGCGCGGCCAGCGGCGCCCGACGGTCCCGGTGCCGCCGGATCGCGGACCCGATGCTCACCAGGTGGTGCGCCGCCGCCGACGCCACAGCAGCAGGCTCGCCGCCACGGCCGCCGCGGCCACCGCGCCGGCCACCAGGGGGTACGCCCCGAGCCCACGCCCGGCGGTGCCACCGGCGCCGGTTTCCACCCCGCCCGCCGGTACGACGGTGCCGCCCTCGGCGTCCTGCCGCAACTCGGCGGTGAGCCCGCCCTGCCTGCCGTCGAGCACCAGCAGCGAGTAGACCGCGCCCCCGGCCAGCCGCACCTCGGCGTCGGCGCTCGGACCGCCCGCGCCGGTCAGCCGCAGCCGCCAGGTGCCCGGGTCCACCTGCTGGTAGTCCGTGGTGGTGGCGAACTGCACGCCGTCGGCGATCGTCGGGCCCTCGGCGGCGGCCACGTCGAGGACGGGCGTCCGCACCGACGCCTGCACGACGCGCACCTTGGCCCGGCCCTGCGCGGGAGCGCTCAGGTCGTCGGTGAGCACCCGCAGCCCCAGGTCGGCGTGCCGGCCGACACCGGCGACGGTGTACGCGCCGCCACTTCTCACCGCCACCTCGGTGGTGAGCACCGGCGGATCGCTGGCGGGCGCGCCGGCGTCGCGCATCGCCACCGCGTACCGGCCCGGGGGCAACTGGAGATAGTCGGAGACCACGCCGTAGCCGACGCCGGGAAAGACCCTCGGCTTCGCGGCGTCGGGGGCGGCAAGGTAGACGTCCACCGCCGGAGTGTCGGGGGAGAGGTGAGCGAGTCGGACGTACCCGACGCTGTCCGCGCTGGCCGGTGCCGGGAGCACGGCGGCGACGGCGGTGCCGAGCAGGAGCGCGCCGGTGCCGGCCAACAGCCGGCGGGACGCGGTACGGAGTGTGTGCATGTCGCCTCCGAGGCACGTTCGGTGAGCGGGCGGCAACCCACGGACAGAGTCCCGTGCGTGAGACTTTCGCGCAAGTTGTACACGCCATGTTTCTCTCCGCCGCGCCGCCGCAAGCGCCGCGATCGTGCTCGATCCAGGATGTAGTGGCCTCGGCGTCGAAAGGATGCCACTGGATCCATGATCGAGCGCGATCTTGCCGCTCGGCGAGGGATGACCTGACTCTGGGACCGAAACTGCTGCCGCTACCGCGCTGGCTACTCCGACTCGGCGACGAAGACGCCCTGCCCCTGTTGGCCGTACACCAGGTTCCGCTGGTGCAGTTCGCGTACGGCCCGGTAGGCAGTCGACCGTGCCACGTTGTAGATCTCGCCGATATCCGAGACCGAGGGCAGTTGATGGCCGGGCGGGTACTCGCCGGAATTGATTCTGCGCGCGATGTCGTCGGCGACGCGGAGGTAGTGCGGTGGCCTGGTAGGCATGATCAGCTCTCCTGGACTTCAGCGCAGATCATGCTTCCAGCCGGGAGCGGGCCAGGACAAGTGACGACGCGGCTCGACTGAACACAGTGAGAACTTGACTACACTGAGACAGTGGATACAGTGAGACAGTGGTCGGACGCTTCTGGACTTCAGCACCCCGAGGTCTTCGATCCACCCACCCTGGAGGGCGCGACGCATGCCCTCCGCCCTCCAGGGTGTGCAGCTCGTGACCTGGGAAAGGTGCGGACGATGGCGATCGACGAGCCGGTGTCCAGGGCGACCGAACTCTTTGTGGCAAAGCGGGTCCTCGACGCTCACTGGGCCCCCGGGCGAGATCGACCCTGGCAGCCGAGCGGCTGCCTGGAGTGTCGAGGTCAGCACGACTGTCCGCAGTTGGACTGGGCTCTCGAGATCGTGGCGGACGTCGCGTCGGTGCTCTTTCAAAAGGAGTGCCTTCGCCCGACGGTCGAGTCGTGCTCGTCACCGTTCGACTGCACGGCCAACGGTTGACGGGGCCGTCGCCCGGCTTGCGTTCGCCTATTCTCGGGCGATGCGGGATCGCCGGGTGGCGCTGGTGTGGGCGGCCTTCGTCGTCGTCGCGACAGTGTCCTGTGTGCTCGTGATGACACGCGATGACCGGCTCTCCGACCTGCACATCTACTACGGCGCACTGTCCGATCTGCACGCCGGCCGCCCGCTGTACGAGTACCGCGCCGCGAACGGCGGGCCGTTCACCTATCCACCGTTCGCCGCACTGGTGCTGGCCCCGATCACCGTGGTCGCTGAGGGCGTACTCCAGGGGATCTGGCTGGTCGCGACGTGCGCGGCGGTCGTCGCCATCGCCGGGATGGTCGGTGTCGCGCTGAGCGCCGATCGGTCCCGCCGCCCGCTGGTCGTCGCGGTGGCTGCCCTGACGCTGATGCTGTCGGCGCCGGTTCAGAGCAACCTGCGGTTCGGGCAGGTCAGCATCTTCGTCGTGCTGCTGGCGCTGCTGGACGGCATCGGCGTCGTCCCGCCACGGCTGCGGGGAGTGCTGGTCGGGGTAGCGGCGGCGATCAAGCTGACACCCCTGTTGTTCGTCGTCTACTTCCTCGTCACCGGCCGCTACCGCGATGCCGGGCGTGCGGCGGCGACCTTCGTGGGCTGTGCCGGGCTGGCGGCGCTCGTGTTGCCCGGCGAGAGCTGGACCTACTGGACCGAGGCCGTCCGGCAGACCGCACGGATCGGCAACCTGGCGTCGCTGGGCAACCAGTCGGTGCACGGGATGCTGCTACGGGTCGGCGTCGGCGAGGCGGCCCTGCCCGTGCTCTGGGCCGCTCTGGTCGCGGCGATCTGCGGGGTGGCGCTCCTGCGCGCCCGGCAGTTGGCCGCGCAGGAGCGCCCCGGCCACGCCGCCGTGCTCGTCGGCTGCGCCACGGTCGCCGCGTCCCCGGTGTCCTGGACCCACCACCAGGTGTGGCCGGTGCTCGCCGCGATGCTGCTGGTCGGCGCGTCCGGCGTCACCCAGCGGGTGGCCGGCATGGCGCTGCTCGCCGCCATGGTCCTCTCGCTGGGCGCGGTCCTCGGGCCGGTGTCGACGCGACCGGGCGTGCAGTTCCTGTTCGAGAACGCCCGCACCGTCGGGACGTGCCTGCTGTGCCTGGTCGGCTTCGGCGGTGCCACGGTCGCCGTCGCCCGGGGCGGCCGTCGCCCGTCCGCCCGACGGGCATGGCTGCGAGTGGGCATCACGAGCGCGGTGGCCCTCGCCTTCTTCGCCGTGCAACCGCTGCCCGCCGGGGCGGACCCGACGTTCAAGGCGTACACCCTCGACGACGTGGTCAACCCGCGATACTTCTTCGTCTGCCGGGGCCCGGCCGAGTGCGCCGCCTACAACACCGCAGCGCCGGTCACGTTCGGCACGCGGGCGGAAAAGACCAAGGTGCGGGTCAATGGCGTTGTCTCCGCACGGGTGGCCCGGCTGGACTACTACTCCGCCCCGGGCGGCGCGCCTCGGAGCATCCCCCTGCTGGAGGCCTATCCCGGCACGCGGACGTTCTCGTTCCGGTCGGCCAGCATGGCGCAGGGCCGGCTCGTGGCGTACGACGTCGACGGCCAGCCCATCGCCAGTTACGACGACGAACTGGCGGTCGCTCTCCGGAGGGCCAGCCGGTAGGCGGTGCTCAGCGAGTGGCGGCGGCCAGGGCGGCGCGCAGCTTCTCGGCGTCCCCCGGTGCGGGGTGCTGCCAGTCGGAAGGGGTGGCGGAGTAGAGCGTGCCGTACGCCGGGGTGTCCGGCTGGTAGCGCCAGCCCTCGGCGAGCGGGCCGACGTCGACCGCGTCGTACCCGATCCGGTCGAGGAAGGCCGTGACCTCGGCCTTCGCGGCGGCGTCGTCACCGGCGATGGCGAGGGCGCTGCGGTCGGCGGCCCCGGACGGCCGGGCCAGCGCGGCCAGGCCCACGAAGTAGATGTTGTTGAAGACCTTCACCACCCGCGACTCCGGCAGGTGCCGCTGGAGGAGTTCGCTGCTGGTGGTCTCGCCCGAGTCCAGCTCCGGGAAGTTCCCGTCACGCTCCGGGTAGTAGTTGTTGGTGTCGATGACGACCTTGCCGGCCAACGGTTCGACGGGCACCGCCCGGTACGCCTTGAGCGGCACGGTGACCACCACCAGATCGCCGACCTGCGCCGCGTCCTGGGACGTGCCGGCGCTGGCCCGCTCGCCCAGCTTGTCGACCAGTTCGGTGAGCGTCTCCGGCCCGCGCGAGTTGCTCAGCACCACGTCGTAGCCGGCGTCCACCGCCAGTCGGGCCACGGTGCCGCCGATGTTGCCGCTGCCGATCAGTCCCACAGTTGTCATGCTGCTTCCCAACTCCGTCCACCCGCGACGCATTCCCGACCGATGCGGTGGGTTATTGCACGAACCTCTGGTTGCGCGAGCCGGTCCCGCACAACGTACTGCGTACGCAATGTCGTGCGACGGGCTTCACGGGACGCGCCACCCTCCGGCGGCGCCTGCTCCCCGGGTGGGGCGTTCGGGGTGGGGCGTCAGGCGGGGAGGATCTTTTCGATGGCCGTGCGCAGGTCGTCGGAGTCGGGCTCGACCGTCGGGGCGAAGCGGGCGGCGACCGTGCCGTCCGGCGCCACCAGGAACTTCTCGAAGTTCCAGCGAACGTCCCCGGTGTGCCCGTCGGCGTCCGGCATGGACGCCAGCGCGGCGTAGAGCGGGTGCCGCTCGGGTCCGTTGACGTCGACCTTCTCGGTCAGCGGAAAGGTCACCCCGTAGTTGACCTGGCAGAAGTCGCTGATCTCGGCGGCGCTACCCGGCTCCTGTCCGGCGAACTGGTTGCACGGCACGCCCAGCACCACGAGGCCACGCTCGGCGTACGTGTCGGCGAGGGTCTGGAGGCCGGCGTACTGCGGAGTGAGGCCGCAGCGGGAGGCGACGTTGACGACCAGCAGCGCCTTGCCGCGGTAGCGGTCGAGGTCGGCGGGGCCGCCGTTGAGGGCGCCGATCGGGATGTCGAAGACGGTCATGGCCCGAGGTTACGCGCCGAGTGTCGTCGCGCCGGGACGGGGCGTGAGAGGCGCATTCCGCGCATCAGGGTAAATCGAAACATGGACATCTTGACGGAGTGATGACGGTGTGAGTACCGTCTCACCATCTCTTTTGGAAAGTTTCCTAACAGTACGGGAGACGCCTCATGAAAAGATCGCTCCGTCGGGCCCTCTGGGCCGGCGCCGTGGTCGCCGTGACCGTCGCGGCGGTGCCGATGACGACCGCGTTCGGCGCCGGCACGGTCACCACCACGTTCGCCAAGGCACAGGACTGGGGGACCGGTCACGAGGCGAAGGTGACCGTAACCAACGGCACCAGCGCCACGGTCGCCACCTGGCGCATCGAGTTCGACCTGCCGTCCGGCACCACCATCAGCAGCGCGTGGGACGCCGACGTCACCAGCAGCGGCAACCACTACGTCGCGGTCAAGAAGAGCTGGGCCGGAGGGCTCGCCCCCGGCGCGTCGTTCAGCTGGGGCTACAACGGCACCGGCGCGTACAAGGCGCCGCTGAACTGCACCGTCAACGGCGCGCCCTGCGGCGGCGGCACCCCGACGACCCCACCGACCACGACCGCGCCGCCCACCACGGCACCCCCGACCACGGCACCGCCCACCACCGCGCCGCCGACCACCGCGCCCCCGACCACCACCCCGCCGCCCAACACGGGCGGCAAGAAGGTCGTCGGCTACTTCGCCGAGTGGGGCGTCTATGGGCGCAACTACCACGTCAAGAACATCCAGACCAGCGGCTCGGCCGCGAAGCTGACCCACATCCTGTACGCCTTCGGTAACACCACCGGCGGTCGCTGCACCATCGGCGACAGCTACGCCGACTACGACAAGGCGTACACGGCGGCGGAGAGCGTGGACGGCGTCGCCGACACCTGGGACCAGCCGCTGCGCGGCAGTTTCAACCAGCTGCGCAAGCTCAAGGCGCTCAACCCGCACCTCAAGGTGATCTGGTCGTTCGGTGGCTGGACCTGGTCCGGCGGCTTCACCCAGGCCGCCCAGAACCCGGCCGCGTTCGCCGAGAGCTGCTACAACCTGGTCGAGGACCCGCGCTGGGCGGACGTCTTCGACGGCATCGACGTCGACTGGGAGTACCCGAACGCCTGCGGTCTGAGCTGCGACACCAGCGGTCCCAACGCGTTCAAGAACGTGATCGGTGCCCTGCGGTCGAAGTTCGGGTCCAGCGCCCTCGTCACCGCCGCGATCACCGCGGACGGCAGCAACGGCGGCAAGATCGACGCCACCGACTACGCCGGGGCCATCGGCAACCTCAACTGGCTCATGCCGATGACGTACGACTACTTCGGCGCCTTCGCCGCCCAGGGCCCCACCGCCCCGCACTCGCCTCTGACGTCGTACACCGGTATCCCGCAGCAGGGCTTCAACTCCGACGCGGCGATCCAGAAGCTCAAGAGCAAGGGCGTCCCGGCCAACAAGCTGCTGCTCGGCATCGGCTTCTACGGGCGGGGCTGGACGGGCGTCACGCAGGCCGCCCCTGGTGGCAGCGCCACCGGTGCCGCGCCGGGCACCTACGAGGCGGGCATCGAGGACTACAAGGTCCTCAAGAACACCTGCCCGGCCACCGGCACGATCGCCGGCACCGCGTACGCCAAGTGCGGCAGCAACTGGTGGAGCTACGACACTCCGTCGACCATCAACGGCAAGATGACGTACGCGAACAACCAGGGCCTCGGCGGCGCCTTCTTCTGGGAGCTCTCCGGCGACACCAGCAATGGTGAGCTCATCGGCGCCATCAAGGGCGGTCTCGGCTGAGCCGAAGGCCGACGCACCACCCCACACGGCGGGGAGGGGCCCGCACCGCCCCTCCCCGCCCGTGCCGAAGCGGCCCGGTCGACGCCCAGCGTCGGCCGGGCCGCAGGCCTTGGGCGGGTCGGGCCCGATGTGGCAGACTCGCGGCTCGGCAGGTTTCGATTTCCCTGGTCGACGGAGGTGGTCATGCGCTCGATCCACCGCGGGCTGGTGGTGGCCGCCGCCGCGTTCGTGCTGCTCCCGGCCTCGTTGGCCGGCTGCGGGATCGGCCGCGACGACGCCGACGAGCAGATCGCCAAGCCGAAGGGGTCCCCCGCCCAGGAGACCGCGGTCCAGCGGTCCCCCGCCGAGGAGGCCGCCGCCCGGTCCCGCGAGCGCGTGCAGGCGTACCTCGACGCGATGATCGCCAAGGACGTCGCCGCCGGCCGCAGTCAGCTCTGCGCGCTGCTGCACGGCGGGTTCGACCTCGCCGCCACCGGCCCGAACGGCGACTTCGCCGACCACTTCGAGGTGCCTGAGGCGACCATCACCGACGTCCGGTCGGGCAAGCGCGGGCAGGAGGTCAGCGTCTCGGTCTCGGTCATCGCCGGCAAGAGCAAGGTCACCCGCCCGCTGCTGTTCACCGTCACCCGCGACGGCGGCGACTGGTGCATCGCCGGTGAGGCGCCAGGGGGCCATCCGGCCGCCAAGCCCTCGCCCAAGGGGCTCGCTCCCTCACCCGCGTCCTGACCGGCGTCGGTGGGATCGATCTCCCACTTGCCGGAACCGTCACCCTCGCCGCCCGGTCACACCCACGGTCGCCGTACGCTTTCTCTCATGCGCCATGAGTGGCATCAGCTGAGCCATCCCGCGGTGGGCAGCCCGGGCCTGCAGACCAGCCGTCCGACCGTCGACTCCGCCGAGGACGCCGCCCTCGGTCTGGACCGCTGGCGGGAGCTGCCCCGCGAGCAGGTCCCACCGTGGTCCGACCCGGCCGCCGTCGCCGAGGTCTGCAAGGTGCTCGACACCGTGCCGTCGGTCGTCGCGCCCTACGAGGTGGACCAGCTCCGGCAGAAGCTGGCGCTGGTCTGCGAGGGCAAGGCGTTCCTGCTCCAGGGCGGTGACTGCGCCGAGACGTTCGCCGACAACACCGAGAGTCATCTGCTGGCCAACGCCCGCACCCTGTTGCAGATGGCCATCGTGCTCACCTACGGAGCGTCGCTGCCGGTCGTCAAGGTAGCCCGGGTCGCCGGCCAGTACACCAAGCCCCGCTCGCTGCCCACCGACGCGCGTGGCCTGCCCGCGTACCGCGGCGACATGATCAACTCGCTGGAGGCCGATCCCGCCGCCCGCGTCGCCGATCCGCAGCGCATGATCCGCGCGTACGCCAACTCGGCCGCCGCGATGAACATGCTGCGGGCGTACCTCGCCGGCGGGCTCGCCGACCTGCACGCCGTGCACGACTGGAACAAGGGCTTCGTGCGGACCTCCCCGGCGGGGGAGCGCTACGAGGCGATCGCCCGGGAGATCGACCGGGCGTTGGCCTTCATCCGGGCCTGCGGGATGACCGACGACGAGGCGCTGCGGACCGTCACCCTCTACTGCTCCCACGAGGCCCTGGCCCTGGAGTACGACCGGGCGCTCACCCGGGTATCCGACCGCCGGGCCTACGGGCTGTCCGGGCACTTCCTGTGGGTCGGCGAGCGCACCCGGCAGATCACCGGCGCGCACATCGACTTCATCTCCCGGATCGCCAACCCGATCGGCGTCAAGCTCGGCCCGACGACCTCACCGGACGAGGCGATCGAGCTGTGCGAGAAGCTCAACCCGGACAACATCCCCGGCCGGCTCACCCTGATCAGCCGGATGGGCAACCACCGGGTCCGCGACGCCCTGCCGCCGATCGTGGCCAAGGTCACCGCCTCCGGCGCCAAGGTGGTCTGGCAGTGCGACCCGATGCACGGCAACACCCACGAGTCGTCCAACGGCTACAAGACCCGGCACTTCGACCGCATCGTCGACGAGGTGCTCGGCTACTTCGAGGTGCACCGTGGCCTGGACACCCACCCCGGCGGCATCCACGTCGAGTTGACCGGTGAGGACGTCACCGAGTGCCTCGGCGGTGCCCAGGGCATCGAGGACCTCGACCTGCCCGACCGGTACGAGACCGCCTGCGATCCTCGGCTGAACACCCAGCAGTCGTTGGAGCTGGCCTTCCTCGTGGCGGAGATGCTCCGAGGCTGACGCTGCGACCCCTGTCGGCAGCCTGAAGCCTGGCTCCGAGGCTGACGCTGCGGCCCCTGTCGGCCGCCGAGAAGAATGACCGTGGCCAGGTGTGCGAGACCCGCCACCGGCTGTCGAGAGGATGACTGTGACTGAGCTTGTTGACCTGCGTTCCGACACGGTGACCCGGCCTACCGCCGGGATGCGCGAGGCGATGGCCGCCGCCGAGGTCGGTGACGACGTCTACGGCGACGACCCCACCGTCAACGCGTTGGAGGCGGAGGTCGCCGCGCTGTTCGGGCACGAGGCGGCGCTCTTCGCCCCGAGCGGGTCGATGGCCAACCAGATCGCCCTGCAACTGCTGGTGCCGCCCGGCGACGAACTGCTGTGCGACGCGGACGCGCACGTCGTCACGTACGAGATCGGGGCCGCCGCCGCGTACGGCGGGATCTCCTCGCGGACCTGGTCGGCGGTCGGCGCGGACATCGACCCGGAGGTGGTCGCCCGGATGATCCGTCCGGACGGCTACTTCGCCGTGCCCACGCGCGCGATCGCCGTCGAGCAGACCCACAACCGGGGCGGTGGCGGCGTGATCCCGCTGGCCACCCTGCGGGAGCTGCGCGGCGTCGCCGACGACGCGGGAGTGGCGCTGCACTGCGACGGCGCCCGGATCTGGCACGCGCACGTCGCCGACGGGGTGCCGCTGACCGAGTACGGCCGGCTGTTCGACACGCTTGCCGTCTGCCTCTCCAAGGGGCTCGGCGCGCCGGTCGGTTCGCTGGTGGTGGGCAGCGCGGAGAAGATCGAGCGGGCTCGGATGATCCGTAAGCGGATGGGCGGCGGCATGCGCCAGACCGGCATCCTCGCCGCCGCCGGCCGGTACGCGCTCGCGCACCACGTCGACCGGCTCGCCGAGGACCACGCCAGGGCGGCCCGGCTCGCCGAGGCGGTCGCGCCGTTCGGGGTGCTCGCCACCACGGTCCGCACCAACCTCGTTCCGCTGGACCTGACCAAGCACGCGTTGGACGCCCGCGCCCTGGCCGCCGCCGCGCGCGAGGAGGGCGTACTGATCTCGGTGCTCGGCCCCCGGACCGCGCGCCTGGTCACCCACCTGGACCTCGACGACGACGCGGTAACCCGCGCCGCGATCGTCCTGACCAGGGTCCTCGCCGCCTGACCCACTCCCTGTCGATCAAGAGCTTTGCGTCATCCGAAGACCGGATCTTGACGCAAAGCTCTTGATCACCGCCGCGAGCGGGTGGGTGGGGGTGGGGGTACGGGTTAGGGGTTGAGGCGGGTCAGGGTTTCTATGTCGGCCCGGTGGCCCAGTTGCTTGTCGCTCGGGGTCTCCACGACCACGGGGACGCCGGCGGTGGCCGGGTGGGCCATCAGCTCGGCGAAGGCCGGCTCGCCGATGGTGCCCTTGCCGATGTTCTCGTGCCGGTCCCGGGTGGAACCGCACAGATCCTTGGAATCGTTGGCGTGCACCAGCCGCAGCCGGTCCGGCCCCACGGTGGCCACCAGCGTGTCCAGGGTCGCGGTCATCCCGCCCTCGGCGGCCAGGTCGTGGCCGGCCGCCCAGGCGTGGCAGGTGTCGAAGCAGACCCCGAGCATCGGATGCCGGTCCACCGCGTCGAGGTAGGGCCCCAGGTGCTCCACCCGGGAGGCGAGGGAACGGCCGCCACCGGCGCTCGGTTCGACCAGCAGCATCGGCCCGCCGGCCTCGGCGGCCCGGTCGAGCAGGGGCAGCAGCTCCCGGCGGACCTGCCGCATCGCCTCCTCGGCGTACCCCTCGTCGACCGAACTGCCGGCGTGGAACACCACCGCCTGCGCGCCGATCGTCGCACCCCGGCGCAGCGCGTGCGCCAGCGTCAGCGCCGATCGCTCGACGGTGGCCGGAGTGGGTGAGCCGAGGTTGACCAGCAGCGAGGCGTGGATGAACGCCGGGATGCCCCGCTCGGCGCAGCCCTCGCGGAACAGCGCGTCCTGCGCCGGGTCGCCGGGCGGCAGCGCCCAGCCCCGCGAGTTGGAGACGTAGACCTGCACGGCTGCGGCACCGGTGGCGTCGACGTAGGGCAGGGCAGCCTTGGCCAGCCCGCCCGAGGTCGGGGTGTGCGCGCCCACCGGCCGCGTGGAGATCGCCGGCATCAGAAGCACGTGATGACGACCGGGGTGCCCGGAGGCACCTGCGAGTTCTCGCCGGGGGCCTGGATGCGAACCACCGCGTTCGGGTTGACGGCGACCGTCACCGGGAAACCCTGACTCTCCAGCACCTGCTTGGCCTGCTGGCAGGGCAGGTCGACAACCCGGGGCACCACGACCAGCGGCGGGCCCTTGCTGATCTCCAGCTTGACCTCGGTGCCCTTCTCCACGCCCGCGCCGTCGGCCGGGCTCTGCCCGAGGATCTCGTCCTTGGGCTTGTCGGAGTCCTTGAAACTCTCCACCGGCGTCAGGCCGAGCTGGCCCAGTTTGGTGCGCGCCTCGGTCAGGCTCTTGCCCACCAGGTTCGGCACCGTCACCGGTGCCCGGCCACGGCTCAGGATGAGCGTGATCTTCGTGCCCGGCTTGACCTCGGCGCCCACCTTCGGGGAGCTGTCCAGGACGACGCCGGCCGGCAGGGTGTCGTCATAGCGGGTGGCGCCCTTGGCGACCACCAGTTGCGCGTTGACCAGATCCGCCTCGGCCAGCTCGTACTCCTTGCCGATCACGTCCGGCACCGGGAAGCGCTCCGGGCCCAGCGAGAGGGTCAGGGTGATCGTGCCGCCCTTGACGATCTTGCTGGACGACGCCGGGCTCTGCCCCAGCACGCTGTCCTTCGGCGCCTTCTCGTCGAAACGCGGCTCCCCGTACGCCAGGGTCAGGCCGGCGCGGTCGGCCTGGGCCTGCGCGTCGGTCTTGCTCAGGCTGACCAGCTGCGGGGCGGAGGTGTAGCGGCCGACGCCGAACCACCAGCCGCCCAGCGCGGCCACCAGGCCCAGCGCCACCACCACGACCGCGACAGCCAGACGACCCTGCGAGTTGCTCAGCACCGTGTTGCGCAGCTCGGCGAACCGCGCACCCAGGCCCTCGGCGGGCTCCGGTGCTGCTCGCCGACGGCCCGGGCCCTGGCTGCCGCCCTCGGGCAGTCGCGCCCAGGTGGGCCGCTCCGCCGGGCGGATCGCGGCGACCATCATCGTCGGCTGGGAGACCGGCGGCTCGTCGGTCACCCGGCGCAGTACGGCGGTGCTGGTGCTGTTGACGCTGCCCAACTGGTCCCGCGCGACCTGAACCTCGGCCAGCAGCGCGCCGGCGTCGGCGGGCCGGGCGGACGGGTCACGCCGCGTGGCGCGCTGCACCACGGTGTCGAGCGCCGGCGGCAGGCCGGGCACCAGGGTCGAGGGCGCCGGCACGTCCCGGTCGACGTGCTGCCAGGCGACGTCCACCGGACGGTCCCCGTCGTACGGCACCCGACCGGTGAGCATCTCGAACAGGACGATGCCGGCGGAGTAGACGTCGGTACGCGGATCGGCCCGACCCTCGGTGACCAGCTCCGGGGCGACGTACGCCACGGTGGCCATCAGTTGGTTGCCCTGCTCGTCGTCGGCGCTGGCCTCGACCGCGCGGGCGAGCCCGAAATCGGCCACCTTGACGACGCTGTCCACGAGGTTGGCGACGCCGCCGGTGGGCGCCTCGGCGACCAGGACGTTCTCGGGTTTGACGTCGCGGTGCACGAGGCCGGCCCGGTGCGCGGCGGCGATCGCGGCGAGCATCTGCTCGGCGATGGCCAGCGCCTCGTCCGGGTTGAGTCGGCGTCGCTCGGCCAGCACGTCGCGCAGCGTGCGGCCGCGGACGTACTCCATCACCAGGTACGGCAGGCCGGCGTGGGTGCCCTGGTCGTAGACCGCGACGACGTTCGGGTGGGTCAGCCGGGCGATGGTCTTCGCCTCGTCGGTGAACCGGGCCACGAAGTTGGCGACCCGGGCCCGCGCCTCGGGCGCCTGGGTCGGGTGAATGATCTTGACTGCGACGGTGCGCTCGAGGCGTTCGTCGGTGGCGGTGTACACGGTCGCCATGCCGCCACGGGCCACGCGACCGCGAATGCGGTAGCGCCCGTCGATCAGCGAGCCCAGCAACGTGTCGGCGACCTGTGTGTCCATCGGCAGGCAGTCTATGTGTCCAGAGGGTGGGAGTTGAACAGGATGCTACAGCCCGGGGACGTACCCGGTCCGTCCCGTCGTGACCGCCACCCCGGCGGCGGCCCTGAGCCGCTGCTCACCGGCGGTGCCCACCCTGCGGACGCGGACCGGTGGTGCGGGGTGCCGGTGGTCCGCGCCGACGGCGGCGTGGCAGGGTGATCGGGTGACCGAATCCGTACCCGACCCCGAGCTCGCCGGCCCCACCGACCCGGCCGACTGGCTCGCCCTGCCCGACGTCGCCGAGCGGCTCGACGTGTCGATCAGCAAGGTCCACCAGATGATCCGCGACCGGGAGCTGCTGGCGGTCCGCCGCGACGGCATCCGCCGGATCCCCGCCGACCTGGTGGCCAACGCGACAGTTCTGAAGCACCTGCCCGGCGTGCTCAACCTGCTGGCCGACAACGGCTACGACGACGAGGCGGCGCTGCGCTGGCTCTACGAGCGGGACGACACGCTTCCCGGCAACACGCCCGCCGCGGCCCTCTCCGGCGACCAGGCCCGCGAGGTCAAACGCCGAGCCCAGGCCCTGGGCTTCTAGCCCCCACCCGGCCCCCGCACCGGCGCGCCCGTGCGTCCTGGCCTCGTCCCGGCCTCGTCCTGGCCTCGTCCTGGCCCCGTTGATCATGAAGTTATTGCCCGCTGCCGCGGCGTGTCGCGGCAATAACTTCATGATCAACGCAGTGAAGGGGGTGGGGGCAGGGGGAGAGGGGGCGGGGGCGGGGGGTTAGTCGGCTCGGCGGGTTGCGGCTATGGCCAGGTCTACCAGGGCCTGGCGGGCTTCGGTGTCCAGGTCGACGGCGGACAGGGCGGCCAGGGCGGTGTCGGTGAGCGTCACGATGCGCTGTTCGGTGCGGGTCAGGGCGCCGCTCGCGTGGATCAGCTCGCGCAGGCGGGCCACGCCCTGCTCGTCCAGGTCCGGGTTGCCGAGCTGACCGAGCAGCAGCTCCCGGCCCGCGTCGTCGGTGGCCTCCACGGCCGCCGCCACCAGATAGGTGCGCTTGCCCTCGCGCAGGTCGTCCCCGGCGGGCTTGCCGGTCTGCGCCGGGTCGCCGAAGACCCCGAGCACGTCGTCGCGGAGCTGGAACGCCTCGCCCAGCGGCAACCCGTACGCCGAGTAGGTCGTCCGGACGTCCTCGCCGGCGTCGGCCAGCGCGGCGCCGAGCAGCAGCGGGCGCTCGACGGTGTACTTCGCCGACTTGTACCGGGCGACCTTGCTGGCCCGTTCCACCGACGTGTCCCCGGTGACCTGGGTCAGCACGTCGAGGTACTGCCCGACGGTGACCTCGGTGCGCATCTCGTCGAAGACCGGCCGGGCCCGGGCCACGGCCCGCAGGTCCAGGCCGGCGGAGTGCAGCAGCTCGTCGGACCACACCAGGCACAGATCCCCGAGCAGGATCGCGGCCGAGTCGCCGAACCCGTCCGGGTCGCCGCCCCAACCGGCCGCCCGGTGCCGGGTGGCGAACCGCCGGTGCACCGCCGGCTCGCCGCGCCGCGTGTCGGAACGGTCCATCAGGTCGTCGTGGATCAGGGCGCTGGCCTGCACGAACTCCAGTGCCGCGAGAGCGGTGAGAACCTCGTCGCCGTCCACCCCGCCGGCACCCCGGAATCCCCAGTAGGCGAAGGCCGGGCGCAGGCGCTTGCCGCCACCGAGCACGAACGCCTCGATCGCCTCCGCCACCGGGACGAGGGCCTGGTCGACTCGGATCAACCGGGCCCGCTGGCCGGCCAGGAACTCGGTGAGCGCCTCGTCGACCCGCTGCCGCAGGCCGGCGCGGTCGACGGGGGACACAGGAGCAGCGTGGGTCACGCCACGACGCTAGCGGGTCGCCACGGTCCGCGCCCCACCGCCACGCGTAGTCCCGCCGGCCCGGCCCGGGCCTGTCCGCGCACCGGCCGCGCCGTGTCGGCCCGATCCGCCGGCCGCGGGCGGACCGGTCCGCCGGGCGTGCACGGCCGCCTCGGCGAGGACCGCCGCCGGTACGTCCAGCACGACGGCGAGCCAGCCGAGCCAGAAACTGCCTGGTACGCGTCGCTGCCGTTCCCACCGGGACACCTCGTGACGGCTCAACGTCGGCACACCTGCGGCGGCGCACAACTCGGCGGCGGCACGCTGCTGGCTCCACCCTCGGGCCCGCCGATGCCGCACGAGCAGCGGCCCGAGCTGGGTGCGGTGCGGCGGTGAAGACGAGATCACGGGCCCTCCCGGCGGACGTCGACGCGGTGCCACCCCGCCCGCGCGACGGGCCGGGCGCACCTCGGTTGCGTGACCCCCACGCCGGAGCCGGGCCGCCCCCGCCGCCCCTCCCGCGCCCCCCATTCCTACCCCGGGGGTACGACGACTTCCGCCGCCGGAGCCCATCGGGTACGCGGCGTTGTCGTTCCCGCGCCCCGCTCAGAGGACGCCTCGAATCACGGGAAGAGTCGGCTTAGGTGAGGTCGATCCAGTAATCCAACTCCACCAGATCGGCGCGCCTGACGATGTGCGCCACCTCGACCACGCGCTCACCGACGTACGTCTGTCGAATGATCACCACGACGTGAACGCCACCAGGGATTTGCAGAGCCTCAACCTCATCGGGCGTCGGCATCCTCCACCGCGGCCGTTCTCGGATGCCGGTAATGGTGTGCCCGAGGCTGTAGAGCTGTGAGGTGTTGCCACCCGGCCAGGGCTCGTTCTTCGGGTCGGCTACCGGGGTGCCGGCGACCATGTCGAGCAGCAGCGACGAGACGGACATCTGTTGCGGCACGCCGTGGGTACGGAACAGGAAATGGCGCTCCAACAGCATCGTCCCTTGCTCCACCCCGAACAGTTCCGCCATCTGCTCGGTAGCCGGCACCTCCAAGAAGCTCCTGTCGAGGCTGTAGGCGGACCACTCGACCTGCTGATCAGCAGTGAAGGACGTTCCGGGCTCGCCGCTGCGAACCTGCTCCAGCTCCTTGCGGTACCTCTCGGAGGCGAGTCGGCGCACGGGCATGATCGGACGGGCATAGGTGCCTCGTCCAACCTCTGTCATCACCAAGCCCTCTGCCCGCAGTAGCGCCAGCGCTTCACGAACGGTCCCGCGCGCGACTGCGAACTCGGCCATCAAGGTCGACTCACTGGGCAGCAAGGAGCCGGGAGCGATCACGCTGGCCTCGATCCGGTGGCGTAGCTCGTCAGCAACCTGCCGGTAGCGCCGCGGCTGTGGGTGCGGGGTAGGCACGCCCGTCACCGTACTCCGGATCTTCCCGACCGCTTGTTCGCCATGACACGACATTACCTGTCTGGACAGGCTGCCTAGACAGGCTTACGGTTACAGTGTGGCCGGCACGCTGAGTGATCTAGGGGTAGGCACTGCGTGTCGGCCACCCAAGGAGTCTCGGGAGGCAGCTCATGCGTCGATGGAAATGGTTCCAACGTCCTGACGAGCCGATCGACGTCGTCGAACGCTCGGCCTATCAGCCCGTGGCCTGCGCCCCTCCTACGCCGCCACAGAAGCAGGACGATCCCGCCAGCGCACGGCCAGCCGCGAAGCCGCACAGCCAGCGAGACGACCGCCATGATGCTTGAGGAGATCAGGCCGGAGCCACCGTTTCCCGTGATCATGGCCGGCTTCATCGTGGATCTACACATCCGCAAGACGTGCCCACGCTGCCGGCAGGATGGCTGTCCAAAGCTCAGAGCCGCTGGACTCACCCTGAAGCTCTGGCGGGCAAGGAAGCAGCCGTGAAGGCCGGTGACGTCCTGCGGCTTGGTCGGAAGGTCAGCGTTCAGTTCATGAGGCCGATAACCGTTCGGGTCATCAGAAGGCTTGACTGGGTTACCTACGACGGTTGGTGCTGGATCGACTGTTATCAGCTCGACCGCAGAGGTGACGCCATCGCCAGACGTTCGCTGTTCATCCGACCCGAGTTTGTGGAGTCCCCCGCCGAAGGCCTGGCCGCGTCGCAGGGCCGGGACCGGTCGACTCGTGCGCACGGTGGGAAGCTTCTGGGTCACGGTGGCGCCGCCCGCTAGAGTCGGGTCGTGGCGCTCGGTCTTCCCTCGGTACTCCCCAATCCGCAGCCGGCGATCGGGGCGCTCATCCGTGACCGCCAGCCGACGTTCTCGTTCGAGTTCTTCCCGCCCAAGACCGAGGCGGGGGAGCGGTTGCTCTGGCAGGCGATCCGCGAGCTGGAGTCGCTGCGTCCGTCGTTCGTGTCGATCACCTATGGCGCGGGCGGTTCGACCAGGGACACCACCGTGGCGGTGACCGAGCGGATCGCCACCGACACCACCCTGCTGCCGATGGCCCACCTGACCGCCGTCAACCACTCCGTGGCGGAGCTGCGGCACGTCATCGGGCGGCTCGCCGGGGTGGGGGTGCGCAACGTGCTGGCCGTACGCGGCGACCCGCCCGGCAACCCGGGTGGCGAGTGGGTCCGGCATCCCGAGGGCGTCGACTACGCCGAGGACCTGGTCCGGCTGGTCCGTGACTCCGGTGACTTCAGCGTC
This sequence comes from Micromonospora sp. NPDC005174, assembly GCF_040608495.1. Lineage (NCBI taxonomy): Bacteria > Bacillati > Actinomycetota > Actinomycetes > Micromonosporales > Micromonosporaceae > Micromonospora > Micromonospora sp. NPDC005174. The sequence continues at coordinate 94,124 of NZ_JBEXIJ010000006.1, forward strand.
GGTGTGGCGGCCTTCCCGTACAAGCACCCCCGCTCACCCGACGTGGCCAGCGACACCGCGCAGTTCGTCCGCAAGTGCCGGGCCGGCGCCGAGTTCGCGATCACCCAGATGTTCTTCGAGGCCGACGACTACCTGCGCCTGCGTGACCGGGTGGCCGCCGCCGGCTGCGCCACCCCGATCCTGGCCGGGGTGATGCCGGTGACCCAGATCGGCACCATCGAGCGGTCCGTGCAGCTCTCCGGCGCGCCGTTCCCGCCGGCGCTGGCGGCACGCTTCGAGCAGGTGGCCGACGACCCGGAGGCGGTGCGTCGGCTCGGCATCGAGCAGGCCAGCGAGATGTGCCGCCGGCTGCTGGACGAGGGCGTACCGGGAATCCACTTCATCACCCTCAACCGGTCCACCGCCACCCGGGAGGTCTGGCAGAACCTCAGGGCCGGCGCGCGGGTGTGAACGCGGAGTCGGCGACACCTGATGCCCGGCACGACGGTTGATCCCCAGGTGGGCACACAGCTGAACTGGGACCAGTACGCCACGGCGTGGGCGCGGCTGCACGGCGGGTTCGACCCGCGGGTCGCCGCGCCGGTCGTACGCGCCTGGCTGCGGTTCGCCTACCACGTCGGGTACGTGCTGGGCCGGCTGCGGGTCGGCCCCACCCCGGTCACCGCTGCCGGGGTGCTGCTCTGCTTCTGCGTACCGCTGCTGGCGACCAGGCCGGACGACGGCCCGTTCCTCGGCGCGCTGTTCGTGCTGTTCGCCGCCGTGGCCGACAGCGTGGACGGCGCCGTGGCGGTCGCCACCGGCCGCACCACCCGGCTCGGGTACGTCTACGACTCGCTGGCGGACCGGCTCGGCGAGGTGGCGTGGCTACTGGCGTTCTGGCTGGTCGGCGCGCCGGGCGCGCTCGTCGTCGCGGCCGGCGCGCTGTCCTGGCTGCACGAGTACGTCCGGGCCCGCGCGGTCTCGGCCGGGATGCGGGAGATCGGCGCGGTGACCGTCGGCGAACGTCCCACCCGGGTCTCGGTCGCGTTGGCGGGCCTGGTGGTCGCGGGGCTGGCCGGTCTGATCGAGCCGGACCTGGCCGCCGGCACCATCACCATGGCGACCGCCGTGTGGGTGCTACTCGCCGGCTTCGGGCTGGGACAACTGCTGTCCACCGTCCGCCGCGCGCTCCTCGACGCGGGCTGAGCGACCCCGCCGAGCCGCCGGACTACCAGGCGGGACCGATCTCGTCGGCGACGATCTGCGCGGAGAGGGTCACCATCGGCAGGCCACCGCCGGGGTGGCTGGAGCCGCCCACCAGCCACAGCCCGTGCGCCGGACCCCGGTTGGGCGGGCGGAGCAGACCGCCGGCGGTGCCGTAGATCGTGCCGCCCGGCGCCCCGGTCGCGGCGTCCAGGTCGGCCGGGGTACGGACCTCGCGGAACAGCAGCCGGTCCCGGACGTCCACGCCGCGTTCGGCCAGCACGTCCAGGATGCGGTCGGCGTACGCGTCCGCCAACCCGGGACGTCGCCAGTCGACCGCGCCACCGGCGGTGCCCTGCCGGGCGGCGTTGACCAGCACGAACCACGCCTCGTGCCCGGCCGGGCGGACCATCGGGTCGTCGGCCACGGTGACGAACACCGTCGGGTCGACCGCCGGCCGGGCCCGTACGCCCCGGCCGGGGTCGCCGAAGACGGCGTCGAACTCCGCGTCGTAGTCGCGCGGGAAGAACACGTTGTGGTGGGCCAGTCCGGTGCTGCCGGACACGCCGAGCAGCAGCACGAAACCGGCGAGGCTGCGGTCGGTCAGCGCGGCCAGCCGGCGCGGGTGCGGCAGCAGGTCACGGTAGACGGTGAGGGCGTCGGTGTTGGCCACCACCACGTCGGCGGGGACCGGCGCGGCGACGCCCGCGAGGCGTACCCCGTGCACCCGTCCGCCGGTCGCGTCGATCCGGGTGACCCTGGTGTCGGTCTGCACGACCACGCCCAGGTCCAGGCAGCGCGTCAACAGCGCGTCGGCGAGCGTGCCCAGCCCGCCGCGCAGGTACCAGCCGCCGAAGGCCAGCTCGGCGTAGGGGACCGCGACCAGCGCCGCCGGCGCCCGGCGCGGGTCGGCGCCGGTGTAGGTGGCGTACCGGTCCAGCAGCATCCGCAGCCGCGGGTCGGACAGGTGGCCGCGGCCCAGGCCGCGCAGGGTGCGGCCCGGAGCGATGGCGGCCAGGTCGCCGATCCGCCAGGCCAGCGACGCGAGGTCGCGGGGGGAGTCGACAGTACGGCGCAGGATGTCCCGCGAGGAGGCCTCCCACACCCGTGCGGCCCGGCGCCACAGCCGTTGCCAGTCGGTCGCCGCCCGGTCACCGAAGGCGGCCCCGATGCGCGCGGCGAACTCCACCGGGTCGGCGCACGAGTCGAGAGTCGGGCCGCCACCGGGAAAGACGTGCCGGACGATCGGGTCCAGCGGGACCAGGTCCAGGTACTCGTCGAGCTTCGCCCCGGTCGCCTCGAACAGGTCGTGGAACACCTCGGGGAGGGTGAGCAGGCTCGGCCCGGTGTCGAAGTGGAACGCCCCGGCGGGGGTGTCGTGCGCGTACCGGCCGAGCTTGCCACCGACCGCGTCGGCGGCCTCGAAGACGGTCACCTGGTGCCCGGTGGCGGCCAGCCGGGCGGCGGTGGCGAGGCCACCCACCCCGGCGCCGACGACCACGATCCGCGCCATGCCGTGCCTCCCTAGCTGACCGGGCGGCCCCGCCAGGTGAGGCGGCGTCGCTTCCGCAGATGGTACGACCGCAGGGTCAACCAACCGAGGACCACGACCGACACGGGGTGTGCGAGCGCGTCGGGCCACCACCGACCCCCGGTCGCGCGGGCGGTGAGCGCCCGCCCGGCCACCCCCAGCAGGTATGCGATGAGCGCAACCATCGACACCCGGGGAGCTGTCCAGGCGAACCCCAGCGCGACCAGCGGCGGAGCGGTGTAGAGCAGCAGCAGCGCCGCCACCACGGCCGCCGCCGCGCTCGGGTGCCCGAACGACGCCCACAGCGACTTCGAGTACCCGTCGCGCAGTTGCGGCCAGTCGTCGTACATCCGGCAGGTCGCCAGCCGGGAGCCGTCGGCCAGGGCGATCCGACCCCCGGCCCGCTTGACCGCCCGGGCCAGCTCGACGTCCTCCAGGACCTTGTCGGCGACCGCGGCGTGCCCGCCGGCTGCGGTGTAGCCGGCCCGGTCCACCACCAGGAACTGCCCGCCCGCCGCGGCCAGTGACGGCCGCGGCGAGCGCTCCATCGCCCGCAGCGGCAGGAAGGTCAGCCAGAGCCACTGCAACAACGGCTGGACCAGCCGGTCGGCCGCCGTCGCCACCACGATCCGGGGGTACGGCGACAGCAGCGTCACCCGGGCGGCGCGCAGCTCGGTGACGGCCGCCGCCACGGCGTGCGGGGCGAGCACCACGTCGGCGTCGACGAAGACCAGCGCGGTGGCGTCCGGGTCGGTCCGGGTGGCGAGCTGCCAGCAGGCGTGCGGCTTGCCCAGCCAGCCCGGCGGCGGGGTCACCCCGCTGAGCAGGGTGACCCGGGGGTCGTCGCCGGCCACCGCGCGGACCACGTCGGCGGTGCCGTCGGTGGACCCGTCGTCCAGGACCACGACGCGCAGCCCGGGCACACCCCGCTGGGCGAGCAGGGCACGCAGGCAGGGCGTGACGCGGGTGGCCTCGTCGCGCAGCGGCAGCAGGACGGCCACCGACTCGCCGACCTCGTCCGGTGCGTCGGTGGGCCGGCGCAGCCAGCGGGCGGCGTTGACCCAGGTGTGCGCGGTCAACGCGGCGACGGAGACCAGCAGGGCGTACAGGACGGTCATCGGGTCGCGTCGACGCCGGTACGGTCCGGCTGGTGGTCCTCGCGGCGGGTCTCGCCAGCCCGGCGGGCGCGCAACAGGGCCACCGTCAGCGGCACGGCGGTGACCGCCATGCCGGCCGCGCCCCAGAGCGCCGACGCGGGCAGGTCCAGGAAGACCGCGTGGGCCAGGATGCTGGAAAAGTACGTCCACAGGTAGAGCGCGACCATCGGGTGGTCCCGTCGGTCGGTGTGCTCGACGGCCGGGCCGGCCAGCGGTCGCAGCGCGCTCATCAGCAGCACCGCGAAGAGCAGCCAGCCCAGGTAGTTGCTGACCGGGATGCCCGTCAGGCCGGGCAGCGCGGGGGTGGCGTCGCGCCACACCCAGTAGCCCTCGGCGACCATCTGCGGGTCGAGGAAGAGGTCCCAGGCGGCCAGCCCCAGCGCGGCCAGCGCGATCCTGCCCACCCACCGCCCGACCGTCGTGCCACCACCTGTCGTGCCACCGCCGGTCAGGCGGACCGCGGCCAGCCAGGCCGGCCAGGCCATCCAGGTCCAGGCCAGCGGGATGATCAGCGGTACGCCGGCCAGCTTGGGGCCCAGCTCGCCCGAGTAGTCGTAGCTGCCGAACGGCACACCGGTGGCCACCCCGATCGCCTCGATCGCGAACCCACCGCCGGTGGCCACCGCGACCAGTGCCGCCGCCACCCGAGGGCCCCGGCTGAGCAGCGCGTGGCCGACCGAGAGCAGCCAGCCGAGCACGACGGTGGCCACGGTGAGGCCGGCCCGGGTCGCGCCGGTGGTCAGCGGGTAGCAGATCTGGGCGAACACCAGGACGCCGAGCAGCGTCCAGGAGATCCGCCGGGTCATGACGCCGGGGGCTCGAGCGGCAGATCCCGACCGAGTACGCCGAAGGGCCGCTCGTCGCCGGGGAAGTGGAAGTCGCGCAGCACGTCGACGAAACCGAAGCGCCGGTACAGTCGCCAGGCCCGCGAGGTCTGCTCCTCGGCCTCCGGCGTGGACAGCAGCGTGGTGTCGCCCTCGGCCATCGTGAGCAGCGCCCGCAACTGGCCGGCGCCCAGGCCGTGCCCCTGCGCCGGCGGGCGTACGTGCAGCTCCACCACCTCGAAGCAGTGGGTGAGCCAGCGCTTGCGGGTCGGGCCGTCCAGCGCCCGGTGCACCTGGTCGTGCCACCACTGGCCGGAGCTGCCCAGATAGCCGTACCCGAAGCCGGCGAGGTGACCCTCACTGGTCAGGCTGGCCACGGCCCGGAAACCGGGTCGGCGGACGTGGGTGGCGATGTAGCCGCGCCGGGCCTCCAGCAGGTCGGTGCGGTATCCCATCGCCTCGCCGTAGACGGCGACCACGTCGTCCAGCCGTCGGACGAGATCGTCCGGCGTCCAGCGCACCAACCTCATGCCCGTCCACCCTTCACTGTCGCCTGGTCGCCGTCGGCGACCCACCCGAGGACCGTCCGGTCGCCGACCACGTCGCGTACCTCGAACCGGGCGAACAGCTCCTCGGCGTACCAGCCCGCGGTGGGGGTTCGCATGATCGCCGCCCGATGCTCCGGGTGACGGTACGCGAACGCCACCAGGTCCGTCGGGTCGCGCCACACACTGACCGTGCCCTGCCATCCCAGCGGGGCCTCACCGACGCCGAAGCGGGCCAGCAACCCGGGCGCGTCGCGCAGGGCGGCGGCCACCGGCGGGATCGCCCGCCAGAAGGTGGCCGCCCGGCGGGCCCGTAACCGGGCGCGGGTCAACGCCAGCACCGGACCGGTCACCCGACCGCCCGGCGGTTCGCCGAACGGTCGCTGACCGGACCACTCGCCCCGGCTGCTCAGCGGGCGCAGGTCGACCCGGGCCTGGGCGTGGGCGATCCGTGCCCAGGCACGCCCGACCGGCGAGTCGTCGAAGCCGGCCGCCGCGGCGGGGGAGTCCCAGACGGTCAGCGCCGCCCATCGGGTCAGGTCGGCGTCCCCCGGCCCGAAGCCGGTGCCGGTCCCGGTGCCCAGCAGCTTGCCGAACCGTACGCCCGGCAGGGCGCGCAGCCGGCGCGGGTCCACCGCCATCCGGGTCAGCGCCCGGGGCAGCGCGCTCCGGGCGGTCCGCCACACGTGCAGGGTGACCAGCTCCGGTACGGCGTCCTGTGCCGCCCGCACGTTCGGGTGTGGCTGCATCCCGTCATTCTTCCCGGTCCGCGTGTGCCGCTTCACCCCGGCACACGTCACAGCGAGTCCTGGCGCGTCACACGTTGCATTTTCGTCGGAGGGGAGGTGTACTGTCAGCAGCAGTTAGAACGAGTGTTCGATTGCCTCGAACGTTCGTTCCAACCAGCCGGAGCGCGGTGTTTCGCGGCACCAGCTCCGGCCCGGTGCGGCTCCGCGGGCCGCACCTGGGTTTCCGGGCAGTCGCGAGCCCGGTCCCATCAGGCAGGAGCGTCGCCCGCCGCCCACGACCCCCGGGCGGCGGGCGACGAACCCGCCGGTACGCCGGCCGGGTGTGGTGTGGGGAAGCATCCACACCCGGCCGGCCACCCCCGGTGCGTCTTCCTCCGCACCACCCGACCTCGGCGTCTCGCCGGCGGCACCACCGCCCCGGCTCACGCCCCGGCCATGTGGAGGAGACAGTCCATGCCGACCAACCCGGCTCAGGCACCGACGGTGCCGGCGCACGTGCTGCCGCACCGCACCCCTGCCCAGCTCCTCACCCTGGCCCGCCGCGGGCTGGTCGAGGCCGGCCAGACCCGACCCGACGGCCTGCGTTACGCGGCCGCCCACCTGGCGGCGCTGCGCGCGGCGGCCGCCCTGCTCGCCGCCCGGGCCCGCCCCGCCCCGAGCCGGCGCAACCGGATCACCAGCGTCTGGGTCCTGCTCTGCGCCGTCGCCCCCGAGCTCGACGAGTGGGCCCGTTTCTTCGCCGCCGGGGCCAGCAAGCGCGCCGCCGCCGAGGCCGGCATTCCCCGGGTGGTCAGCGCCCGGGAGGCCGACGATCTGCTCCGCGCCGCCGAACAGTTCGTCACGGTGGTGGAGACCGCGCTCGGCGTGGCCCACCAACCGGCCCTGGACGGCCTCGCGGCGTGAGACAGCCGTGACGCCGGCCGCCTGGAAGGGAAGCCGGGCGGCTGGCGTCACGGTGCGTCGGTCCTGATCTGTTCCACAGCAACGACGGGGGGTTGGTCCCATGGCGGGCCGCATGGTGGTCGGTTCCGCCGCGCTGGCCGATCTGGTACGCCCGGCGAGCGCACCCGATCCGGTCGGCGGGCACCGCGTGCTGCCGGTAGCGCCCGAACTGACCGGCCTGTTGCCCAACCGGGGCCTACGCCGGGGCAGCACGATCGCGGTCGCCACCGGTCAGCCCCGACGCAGTGGGGGCACCTCGCTGGTGCTCGCCCTGCTGGCCGAGGCGTCCCGGGCCGGTTCGTGGTGTGCGGTGGTCGGAGTGCCGACGTTCGGCGCGGGCGCGGCAGCCGAGCTGGGCATCTCCCTGGACCGGCTGGCCCTGGTGCCGAATCCGGGTCCCGAGTGGGCCACCGTGGTCGCCGCGCTGATCGACGGGGTGGACGTCGTGGTCACCGCCGTACCGGCCGCGGTCTCCGCCTCGGTCGCCACCCGGCTGGCCGCCCGGGCCCGGCAGCGCGGCAGCGTGCTCGTTCCGTACGGCCGCTGGGACGGCGCGGACGTGACGTTGCAGGTGGTCCGCGGGGTCTGGGAAGGGCTCGGCCAGGGCCGGGGGCGGCTGCGTCGCCGGGAGGTCACCGTGTCGGCGCGCGGGCGTGGAGCAGCCGCTCGTCCCAAGGAGATCAAGGTCTGGCTTCCCGGCGCCGAGCTCACCCGCGTCATCCCCCGGACGGTGCGGTCGAGCGTGGACCGACCGTCCGTACCGCTCGCCCTGGTCGGGTCGGGGTGACCGGCTCGCCGACCCGGACCCTGCTGCTGTGGTGCCCGGACTGGCCGGTGCTCGCCGCCGAGATCGTCGACGGGGTTCCGGCCACCGGTCCGGTCGCCGTGCTGCACGCCAACCGGGTGATCGCCTGCTCCGAGCGGGCCCGCGCCGACGGCGTACGCCGAGGGTTGCGCAAGCGGGAGGCGCAGGGCCGTTGCCCGCAGCTCACCGTCGTGGAGTACGACCCGGCCCGGGACGCCCGGGCGTTCGAGCCGGTGGTCGCCGCGCTGGAGGAACTGGTCGCCGGCGTCGAGGTGGTCCGTCCGGGGGCCTGTGCGGTTGCCGCCCGGGGCCCGAGTCGCTATCTCGGCGGCGAGGAGGCGGCCGCCGAACGACTCATCGAGCACGTCGCCCAGTCGTGTCTGGTGGAGAGCCAGGTGGGCATCGCCGACGGGGTGTTCGCCGCGGGGCTGGCCGCCCGAGCCGGCCAGGTGGTGCCGCCGGACGGGACGCCGGCGTTCCTGGCCGGGATGCCGGTCGAGGCGCTCGGTCGGTCCGCGCTGGCTGACCTGCTGCGCCGGCTGGGGGTGCGGACCCTCGGTCAGTTCGCCGCGCTACCGGCCGGCGACGTGCTGGCCCGATTCGGGTTCGACGGCGCGCTGGCCCACCGCCTCGCCGCCGGCCGGGACCACCGGCCGCTCGCCGTCCGGCAGCCGCCGGCGGACCTGACGGTGACCTCCGGGTACGACGAGCCGATCGACCGGGTCGACGCGGCGGCGTTCGCCGCCCGGGCCCTGGCCGAGCAGTTGCACGACCGGCTCGCCGGGCACGGGCTGGCCTGCACCCGGCTCGGCATCGAGGCGGTCACCGAGCACGGGCAGGAACTGCACCGGGTGTGGCGGCACGACGGTCTGCTCACCGCCGCCGCCATCGCCGACCGGGTGCGCTGGCAGCTCGACGGCTGGCTCTCCGGCAGCAACGGCCGCGCCGGTGCCCGACCGGCCCGCCCGACGGCCGGCATCATCCGACTGCGGCTGATCCCGGACGGGGTGATCGCACAGGGTGGCCTGCAGACCGGTCTCTGGGGGGAGACCGGCGAGGAACGGGAACGGGCGCACCGGGCATTGAGCCGGGTACAGGGCATCCTCGGTCCGGAAGCGGTGGTCACGGCGGTACTCGGTGGTGGACGTTCCCCGGCCGACCAGGTGCGACTCGTGCCGTGGGGCGACGAGCGGCTCCCCGGCCGCCCCGACGTTCCGCCGTGGCCGGGTCGGCTGCCGCCGCCCGCGCCGGCCGTGGTGCTGCCCAGCCCACTCGCCGCGACCGTGCACGACGCCGACGGCGAGCCGGTGGTGATCAGCGCGCGGTTGGCGGTGAGCGCCGCCCCGGCGCGGCTGGTGGTCGGTATCGGCCAGCCGGCGGAGATCGTGGGTTGGGCCGGGCCATGGCCGGTGGACGAGCGCTGGTGGGCGCCGACCGAGGCCCGCCGCCGAGCCCGGTTCCAGGTCAGCCTCGCCGACGGTGCCGCTCTGCTGCTCGCCGTGGAGGCCGGGCAGTGGCTGGTGGAGGCGATCTATGACTGAGCCGGGCCGGTCCATGACCGGCGTCGGTGGGACCGGCGTCGGTGGGGGAGCGGATGTCCCGATGAGCGTGATGACTCACAGGCATCTTGATGCCTGTGAGTCATCACGCTCATCGCACTCATCGCCGCCGGCGGTGCGGTCGCTGTCGTGCTCGGTCAGCGCGGCCGGAGCGGTTGGATGAGCTTCCACAACCCGAAGATGCCCTGGTCGGAGCTGGAACGCGTGCTCTCCGGCCGGGCCGGCGACACCCGGGCAGGTGGCAGTCGAGGGAGCAGAGGCGAGCGGCACCTGCACGTGGTGGACCCGCTCGCTGTGGACGCCGACGGCGGTGACTCCCCGGCCTGGAGCCGCCACCGCGAGCGGTACCAGCCGCCGGAGCTGGCCCGCCCCGACGGCGTGGTGCCCTACGCGGAGCTGCACGCGCACACCAACTTCAGCTTCCTCGACGGTGCCAGCCACCCGGAGGAGCTGGCCGAGGAGGCGGCCCGGCTGGGGCTCACCGCGCTCGCCGTCACCGACCACGACGGCTTCTACGGGGTGGTCCGCTTCGCCGAGGCGGCCCGTACGTTGGGTCTGCCGACCATCTTCGGCGCGGAGCTGTCCCTCGGACTGCCCGGCCCGCAGAACGGCGAACCCGACCCGCACGGCGCGCACCTGCTGGTGCTGGCGCACGGCCACGAGGGGTACGCCCGGCTGGCCACCACCATCGCCCGCGCCCAGCTACGCGGCGGGGAGAAGGGCCGCCCGGTCTACGGGGACCTGGAGGAGGTCGCCGCCGAGCTGCGTGACCACGTGCTGGTGCTGACCGGCTGCCGCAAGGGGCACGTGCCGGGTGCGCTGCTCACCGAGGGAGTGGACGCGGCGGCCCGCGAGCTGGACCGGCTGACCGCGCTCTTCGGCGCGGAGACGGTGGCCGTGGAGCTGACCGATCACGGGCATCCCGTCGACGCCGACCGCAACGACGCGCTCGCCGAGCTGGCCGCCGCCGCTGGGCTACCGACGGTGGCCAGCAACAACGTGCACTACGCCAGCCCCGGCCGGCGTCGGCTGGCGACCACTGTCGCCGCGGTACGAGCCCGGCGCAGCCTGGACGAGATCGACGGCTGGCTGCCCGCCGCGGCCACCGCCCACCTGCGCAGCGGCGCGGAGATGGCGGCCCGGTTCGCCGCGTACCCGGGTGCGGTGGCGCGGGCTGCCGAGTTCGGCGCCGAGCTGGCCTTCGACCTGCAACTGGTCGCGCCGCAGCTACCGGCGTACCCGGTGCCGCCGGGGCACACCGAGATGAGCTGGCTGCGCAAGCTGACCGCCGACGGGGCGCGGGAGCGCTACGGGCCGCCGCAGGCGCACCCGACGGCGTACGCGCAACTCGAGCACGAGCTCAACATGATCGAGGAGCTGGGCTTCCCCGGCTATTTCCTGGTGGTCTACGACATCGTCACGTTCTGCCGCGAGCAGGACATCTACTGCCAGGGTCGGGGATCGGCGGCCAACTCGGCGGTCTGCTACGCGCTGCGGATCACCAACGTGGACGCCGTCCGGCACCGGCTGCTCTTCGAGCGGTTCCTCGCTCCGGAGCGGGACGGCCCTCCGGACATCGACGTGGACATCGAGTCCGACCGGCGGGAGGAGGTGATCCAGCACGTCTACACCCGGTACGGCCGGGAGCACGCCGCGCAGGTCGCCAACGTCATCTCCTACCGGCCCCGGTCGGCGGTGCGGGACGTGGCCAAGGCGTTCGGCTTCTCACCCGGTCAGCAGGACGCGTGGAGCAAACAGATCGACAGGTGGGGTTCGGTCGCCACGGTCGACGTCGAGGGCATCCCGGAGCAGGTGGTGGAGTACGCCAACGAGCTGCAGACGTTCCCCCGGCACCTGGGCATCCACTCCGGGGGGATGGTGATCTGCGACCGGCCGGTGATCGAGGTCTGCCCGGTGGAGTGGGGGCGGATGCCCGGACGCAGCGTCCTGCAGTGGGACAAGGACGACTGCGCCGCCGTGGGCCTGGTGAAGTTCGACCTGCTCGGCCTCGGCATGCTCTCCGCGCTGCACTACGGCTACGACATGATCGGCATGAGTCTGGACCTCGGCGACATGACGCTTGACGACCCGGAGGTCTACGACATGCTCTGCCGGGCGGACTCGGTCGGGGTGTTCCAGGTGGAGAGCCGCGCCCAGATGGCCACCCTGCCCCGGCTCAAGCCCCGCGAGTTCTACGACCTGGTGGTCGAGGTGGCATTGATCCGTCCCGGCCCGATCCAGGGCGGTTCGGTGCACCCCTTCATCCGGCGTAAGAACGGCCAGGAACCGGTGACCTTCGCGCACCCGTTGATGCGCAACGCGCTGGAGAAGACCCTGGGCGTGCCGCTGTTCCAGGAGCAGTTGATGCAGCTCGCCATCGACCTGGCCGGTTTCGACGCGGCCGAGGCCGACCAGCTGCGCCGGGCGATGGGCGCCAAACGGTCGATCGAGCGGATGACCCGCATCGCCGACCGGCTCTACGCCGGGATGGCCGAGCGGGGCATCACCGGCGAGTTGGCCGACGACGTCTACCGCAAGCTCACCGCGTTCGCCAGCTACGGCTTTCCGGAGAGCCACGCGATGAGCTTCGCCTACCTGGTGTACGCCAGTTCGTGGCTCAAGCGCTACCACCCGGCGCCGTTCCTGGCGGCGCTGCTCAACGCCCAGCCGATGGGCTTCTACTCACCGCAGACCCTCGTCGACGACGCCCGCCGGCACGGGGTGGAGGTCCGCCGCCCGGACATCAACGCCAGCGGAGCCCTGGCGGTGCTGGAGTCCACCCCGGACACCCGATGGGGCAGCGAACCGGGGGAGCCGCCGCACGCCTGGGGGTTGGGCGGTCCGGCCGTCCGGCTGGGGCTGTCCAGCGTACGTACCCTCGGATCTGACGTGGCCGAGCGGATCGAGGCCGAGCGGACGGCCGGCGGGGCGTACCGCGACATGCCGGATCTGGCCCGGCGGGTCGGCCTCACCGCGGCGCAGCTGGAGGCGCTGGCCACCGCGGACGCCTTCGCCTGTTTCGGGTTGACCCGGAGGGAGGCGCTGTGGGCCGCCGGCGCGGCGGCCCAGGACCGACCGGGCCGGCTGCCCGGCACGGTGACCGGCGCGGCGGCGCCCGTGCTGCCCGGCATGGAGGCCGTGGATCGGTTGGTCGCCGACGTGTGGGCCACCGGGTTGTCGCCGGAGAGCCATCCGGCCCGGTTCATCCGGGGACAGCTCGACGTGCTCGGCGCGGTGCCGATCGCCCGACTCGGGCGGGTGGAACCGGGCCAGCGGATCAGGGTCGGCGGCATCGTCACGCACCGGCAGCGTCCGGCGACGGCCGGCGGGGTGACCTTCCTCAACCTGGAGGACGAGACCGGGATGCTGAATGTCACCTGCTCACCGGGGCTGTGGCAGCGCTACCGGCGGGTGGCCCGGACGAGCGCCGCGCTGGTGGTCCGGGGGCGACTGCAACGGCACGAGGGGGTGACCAACCTGGTCGCCGACCGGCTGGACGCGATCGAGCCGCCGGTCCGCCCCGCCTCCCGTGACTTCCGCTGATCCAGTGATTCACATTACGGTTTCTGGCGCCCGGGAGCGGGAGACTCGTCCTGAGCGGGCAGAGCGGCCCGTGATCCGTGAGGGGGACTGACAAGTGATGGGAAACCACGCGTACACCGGCGGTGGGATCGCCAACGCCCGACGGACCCGGCTGGGTACCGGCTGGATGCCGTCGCACCTCACCGACCCCCGCGAGTACGAGGTGACGAACGGTCCGGTGGCCAACGAGCGTCGATCCCGGGCTGAGGACGCGGTCGAGGGCACCGAGTCCTGACCACTAGGCTCGACCGGGTGGAGCAGACCCGAGGCCGGTTCGCCGCGCCGCCGCTGACCCCCCGGACCGCCGTGATCTGGTCGGTGCTGCGCGCCGAGCTGGACCGGCGCGGCGCCGCCGAGCTGACCGTGCTGGACGTCGGCGGCGGCACCGGCGGTTTCGCCGTCCCGCTGGCCCGGGCCGGGCACCGCGTCACCGTCGTCGACGCGAGCCCCGACGCGCTGGCCGCGCTCACCCGCCGGGCCGCCGAGGCCGGCGTCGCCGACCGGATCGTCGCCGTGCAGGGCGACGGCGACGCTCTCGCGGGGCTGGTCGAGCCGGCCGGCGTCGATCTGGTCCTCTGCCACGCCGTCCTGGAGGTCGTCGACGACCCGACGCCGGTGGTCGCCGCGCTGGCCACCGCACTGCGCCCGGGCGGCGCGGCGAGTGTCCTGGTGGCGGGTCGGGCCGCCGCCGTGCTGGGCCGCGCCATGAACGGGCACCTGGACGTCGCGGCCACGCTGGCCGCTGACCCGGCCGGCAGCGCCGGGCCGCGCGACACCCTGCGCCGCCGCTACGACGCCGCCACGGCCGGCGCGCTGCTCACCGCCGCCGGGCTGGAGGTCGAGGACATCCACGGTGTACGCGTGCTGGCCGACCTGCTGCCCGCCGCGGTGTCCGACGGACAGCCCGCAGCCCTGGTCGAGCTGGAACTGGCCCTGGCCGCCCAACCCCCCTACCGGGACCTGGCCGCCCAACTGCACCTGTTCGCCCGCCGACCGGCATGACCGGGCCGGTTCCGCCCGCCGACGGGCATCCGCCGGGTGGGGGTGGCCCGGCGGTCGACGTCGCCCCGCCGCTGACGATCCTCGCACCGGACCAGGCCGGCGGACGGCTCGCCGACGTGCTGCCCAGCGCGCTCGCCGTGCTCGGCGTGCCCGACTCGCCCGACCCGCTCGGGCTGGCGTCCGCCCTGGCCGGGGTACGCCGGATCGCCGTCCTGCTCGTCGACGGGCTCGGCTGGTACCAGGTGCCGACCGCCGCCCCGTACGCGCCGACCCTCGCCGGGTTGGCCGCGACGGTGGGTCGGCCGATCATCGCCGGGTTTCCGTCCACCACACCGACGAGCCTCGTGACGCTGGGCACCGGCGTCGCCCCCGGCGCGCACGGAGTGCTCGGCTTCACCGTGCGCGTGCCCGGCACCGACCGGGTCCTCACCCACACCGACTGGGCCGCCGACCCGCCACCGCTGCGCTGGCAACCGGTGCCCACCCAGCTCCAACGGGCCCGCGCCGCCGGTGTGACGACGACAGTGGTGAGCCGGCCGGAGTTCGGCGGCAGCGGGTTGACCCTGGCCGCCAACCGGGGCGGTGACTTCCGGGGCGCCGCCGGGGCCGACGAGGTGGCCGCCACCATGTTGGCCGCGCTGTCCGCCGGCGACGGGCCGACCCTGGTCTCCGGTTACCACGCCGACCTCGACCGGCACGGGCACCTCAGCGGGGTCGACTCGGGTCCGTGGCGAAGCGCCGCCGCCGAGGTGGACATGCTCCTCGCCCGGTTGGTCGACGGGCTGCCGTCGGACGCGGCGCTGCTGGTGACCGCCGACCACGGGCAACTCGACATCCCCGTGGCGCACCGCTTCGACCTGGACACCGATCCACGGCTGCGCGACGGGGTCCAGGTGGTGGCCGGCGAGGCCCGGGTGCGCTACCTGCACGCCCGGCCGGGCGCGGTCGACGACGTGGTGGCGGCCTGGTCGGCGGTGCTCGGTGACGCCGCCCGGGTGCGTACCCGTGGCGAGATGGTGGACACCGGCTGGTTCGGGCCGGTGCCCGAGGAACACCTGGGCCGGATCGGCGACGTGGTGGTGACGTGCAACGACACGTACGCCGTCATGGCCAGCCGCACCGAGCGGCCGATGGCGTCGAAGCTGGTGGCGTACCACGGCGCGGACACCGCCGCCGAGCTGACCGTGCCGCTGCTGGTCGTGCGGGGCTGACCGGCGCGCGGTCCGGCCCCTCGGCCGGTGGTGCTGTCGTACCCCCGGGTTAACCTGCCGGGATGGGTCGCAGCCAATCGTTGCCCCGGGGCGACGATCCGCGCTTCGGGCCGGACGCCGACGACTCCGCCAGCGGAATCCTGCACGTCGACATGGACGCCTTCTTCGCCTCGGTGGAGGTGCGCGCCCGACCCGAGCTACGCGGCCGCGCGGTCGTGGTGGGCGGCGTCGGCCCGCGCGGGGTGGTCAGCTCGGCCAGCTACGAGGCCCGCCGCTACGGCGTACGCAGCGCCATGCCGACCTCCCGGGCCCGGGCCCTCTGCCCACACGCCGTCTACCTCCCGCCGAACTTTGCCGCGTACTCGGCCGCGTCCCGGGCCGTCATGCAGATCTTCCGGGACGTCACCCCGCTGGTCGAGCCGCTCTCCCTCGACGAGGCGTTCCTCGACGTGACCGGCGCGCGGAAGCTGTTCGGTTCGCCGGCCACCATCGCCCGGCTGATCCGCCAGCGGGTCGCCGACGAGCAGCGGCTGACGTGTTCCGTCGGGGTGGCGCCGAGCAAGTTCGTGGCCAAGCTCGGCTCCACCCGGGCCAAGCCTGACGGGCTGCTGGTCGTACCCGCCGGGCAGGTCCTCGACTTCCTGCACCCGCTTCCGGTGGACGCGCTGTGGGGGGTGGGGGAGCGGGCCGCCGAGACGCTGCGCCGGCTCGGACTGGCCACCGTCGGGGATCTCGCCGAGGCCCCGGTCAGCATGCTGCGCAAGGCGGTGGGCGCGGCGTCCGCGACACACCTGCACGAGCTGGCGTCCGGGCGCGACCCGCGCCGGGTCAGCCCCGAACACGTCGAGAAGTCGATCGGCGCCGAGGTCACCTTCGACGCCGACGTGGCCGACCCGGTGGAGATCCGCCGCGCCCTGCTCGCGCTCAGTGCCAAGGTCGGCGTCCGACTGCGCGGCGCGGGCCAGGTCGGTCGTACCGTCACCCTGAAGGTGCGGCTGGCCGACTTCCGCACCGTCAACCGCTCGCGCACCCTCGGCGTACCCACCGACACGGCGCGCGAGATGTTCGACACGGTCTGGGCGCTCTACACCGCGCTGGACCCGGGTGAGCGGATCCGCCTCGTCGGTGTCCGGGTGGAGGGGCTCACCCCGGCGCAGGGCGCGCCCCGACAGCTCACCCTCGGCGCGCCCGAGCGCGGATGGCGGGAGGCGGAAGCTGCCGCGGACGCCGCTGCTGCCCGATTCGGGCGGTCCGTCATAGGTCCGGCCAGTCTGTTAGGCGACCGTGACGCCCATCGAAAGGAAAATCCACCCCACCCGTAGGTCGTCCCGCTTTCCGACGCGCGACCCCCCTCGTAGACTTGCGGGTAAGCAGCCGGTTGGCTGCCACGGTCTGTCGGCCCGAGTGGGCCCGACCAACGTGACCGGGGAGGAGTGCCGTGCCGCTCTCGGAGCACGAGCAGCGGCTGTTCGAGCAGATCGAGCGGTCGCTTGCCGAGGACCCCAAATTCGCCTCGGCCGTGCGCGCCAGCGATCCGCGCTTCCACGCGCGGCGTCGCCTGCTCGTCGCTGCCGGCGTGATCATCGCTGGCTTGGCTCTACTGGTCTACGGCGCGGTGATCAAGACTCCACCGCTGGCGGTGGCGGGCTTCGTCGTCATGCTGGCGTCAGCCGCGTTCGCGGTGCAGTCGCACCGGCGGGCGCAGTCACCCGACCTGCACGTGGTGGGTGGCACGACGAGTCGTCGTTCCCGCGGTGGCCGTCCCGGTCGCCGCCGGTCGATTCTGGACCGGATGGAAGACCGGTGGCGGCAGCGCCCGGAGGGGCACCGCTGAGCCCGTCCCGCCGCTGAGGCGGGCCGTACACCGCGACGAGCGGGTCGCCGGGAAGAGCCCCGGCGACCACCGACGTATCCGCGCGCCCAACCACCCCCACGCCCCCCGCTCCACCCCCACGCGCGCGCTCCGCGCTCGCGCGCGCCGCGCTCGCGGCTCCGCGCCCCCCTCATGTCGCGCCGATCTTGCAGTTTCTGTTGTCCGTATGAGTGGCATTGCCCCTTATGCGGCGACACAAAGTGCAAGATCGCTGGGGCTGGGGCTGGGGCTGGGGCTGGGGCTGGGGCTGGGGCTGGGGCTGGGGCTGGGCTGGGCTGGGCGGGCTGGGCTGGGGCGGCGGGCGACAGCCCGCCACCCCACAGCACGGGCGTCGGTCAGCGGGCTGCGCGGTCGGCCAGTATCCGACGCGGGTTCCAGCGCAGTAGCCGGTAGCGGACCCGTCCGGTCCACGCCACCAGACGGCCGGAGGCGTCCGCGAGGGCGATCCGCCAGCGCAGCAGCACGGACGGCGGCAACGCGGTGGCGAGCAGGCGGGTCCGCCGATCCGCGCTGGAGGACAGCGCGCCACGGACCGCGCGCAGCGCCGGCGGCAGCGGCTCACCGGTCAGCGGGTCCCGCGCGTACCGGGCCCGCTCCTCGGCACGGCCGAGCAGCCGGGCCGCGCCGACCGCCTCGCCGTCGTCGGCGAGAGCGTCCCGGACCAGTCGGTCCGCGGTCGCCCGGGGCGTCTCGGTCGAGTCGACCCGGACCTTGAAGTCGACGAGCGTGTCGAGCAGCTCCGCCCAAGCGGCGTGGGCGTCCGCGCGAGCGCGACCGGCGTCCGCCTCGACCACCATCAGGCGTGCGTCGTCGGCCGGAGGCCCGTCGCCCGGGACGGTGGTGGCCGTCGTGGTGGCCGCCCGGCCGCCCCGCCGCCGCCGCAACGCCAGACGACGAAGCGCCGGCACCGCGAGCAGTGCCACCAGCGCGAGTACGCCCGCCAGCCACCACGGCCAGACCGGTGCCGGCTCGTCCGGCGTCGATCCGCCTAGGGAGAGCCCGGAATCGGTGTCCCGGTCGGCGTTGTCCGGACCGGCCGGCCCGGCCGACGAGTCCGCACCGGTCGGGCTGTCCGTGGCGCCGGTCTCCGGGGCGGACGGTTCGGGCGCGTCCGTGTCCGGAGCCCAGGCGGACCGGGTGGAGCCGGGAACCCCGTACGCCGGGGTGGCGTCGAACGGCACCCAGCCGACACCGTCGAAGAAGACCTCGGTCCAGGCGTGCAGGTTGAGGTTGGTCAGCGTGTACGTGTCGCCGTCGCGCTTGCTGCCGTTGGTGAAGCCGAACGCCACCCGCGCGGGGATGCCGGCCGACCGGACCAGCCAGGCCATCGCGGCGGCGTACTGCTGGCAGTAGCCGACCTTGTTGGTCAGGAAGTTGACGATGTCCTGGCCGCTGCTGCCGCTCTCGGTGCTGAGCCGGTACTTGAAGCCGTTGTCCGCCGAGAAGTGCCGGTAGATGGCCAGCACCCGGTCGTAGTCGGTGCGCTTGCCCTGGGTCAGCCCCTGGACCAGCTCCTCCACCTCGGGCACCGGGCCGGGGGTGGCGGTCTGCTGCCGGCGGACCGGGTGGTCGGCCGGCAGCGGCTTCGCGGCCCGCAGGGTCGCCGGGCTGTACGTCGAGCGGATGTAGTCGAACGTGTACTTGCGCCCCCGCGAACTCTCCCGGTTGGAGAAGACGATCTGCTGGTTGGGGTCGTAGAGCCAGTTGCCGTTCAGGTCCTGGGTGCGCACCGGTTCGGCGTACACCGGCATCAGCGACATGCTGAGGTTCTTGGTCACCTCGACGCTCGCCCGGTACTCGGTCTGCTGCACCCCGGGACCGACCCGCTCGTTCGGGTTGGGCAGATCGCGGTTCACCGGCCGGCCGCTCGCCGGGCGGGCCTGGAAACCACTCGGGCGCAGCTCGTCGGCGACGGCGTACCGCAGGTAGAACGGGTTCGGCTCGGACGTGGTCACCTTGACCAGGTCGGCCACCTCGGACTGGTTGAGCTGACCGGCGAGCGACGCGAACAGGTCGATCCGGCCGGACGAGCCGCCCGCGCCCCGGCCGGTGCCGCTGCCGTTACCCGTGCCCTCGGTGAGCCTGTTGAGCAGCCCACCGCTCAGGCCCGGGACCGCCAACGGCAGCACCACGGCCAGCACCACGCCGACCACGGCGAGCCGACGACCGGCGGCGGCCAGCGGGGACGCCTCCCACACGTCCACGTCACGACCGTCGCCGGTGAACCGCCGCCCGAACCGGCGTACCCGGTCGACGTTGTCGGTCACCAGCAGCCACAGGTAACCGGCGGCGCCCACCACGAACGGCGCCGGGGGGACGCTGTCCACGTAGACGGCGACCGGCACCGAGTAGATCGCGAGCATCGGCAGCCCGGCCAGCGCGGGCCGCCGCAGCCCCACCGCCAGCACGTCCACCAGTACGGCCACCCCGCCGACGCCGAGCACGGTGATGAACAGCAGCGGGTCGGTGTCCGGAACTTCGACGCCGTACGAGCGCATGTCCTGCGCGGAGCCGGCGAGCAGGTCGGCGAAATGCGCGATCGTGCTCGGCGTGGGCAGGACGGCCAGCAGCTCACTGCCGCTGGGGAACAGCCAGGTCAGCGCGAGCAGCAGGGCGGCAAGCATGCCGAGCACCTGACCCCAGAGTGGCGCGCGGACGAGCCGGGTCAGCGCGGCCACACCGGCCACCACGGCGACCGCGATCGCGCACTGGATCAGCCACGTCCAGGTCTGGAAGATGGCCGACAGCGGCGCGGCGGCGAGCAGCGTCGCGGCGGCCGCCACCGCGCCGGTGTTCCGGCTGGCGATCATGAGGGGAACCTTCCGTTCATCGCACCCGGCCAGCGACCGTCTCGGCCAGCGCGGCCCGCAGGGCGAAGCCCTGGGAGCCGCGGCCCGCCTGCGGCCACAGCGCCGGCAGTCGGCTGCCGTGGTCGGCGCCGACCACCCGCCAGCCACTGCGCACCATGGCGAGCACGGCGGCGCCGTGCGCGTGCTCCGCCTCGGCGCGAGCCTTCTCGGGGAGGCTCAGCCAGGTGGAGCTGTCCAACAGGAAACCGACACACGTCGCACCGTTGCCGCGGAGCCCGGCCAGTAGATCGGCCTCGGCGACGCTCACCGTGCCGAACAGTCCGATGATCAACCCGCCGTCGGCGCGCTGCCGGACCCGCTGCACCAACTCGGTCATCTCGGCCCGCTGGTCCAACCGCACCTCGGCCAGGTGGTCGAGCACCGCGCCGTCACCGCCGCCCTCGGAGGCGTCCACGTCGACTCCCGAGCCGGTGACCAGGCGCAGCTTGTAGCCGGCCTGGCGCAGGTGCACGGCGATGCTCGCGGCGGCCGAGACCGCCCACTCGAAACTCGCCGTCGGCCCGTCACCCCGGTGGCCGTGCGCGCGGGTGTCCAGCACGACCGTCGCCCGGCTCTCCCAGGGCTGCTCCTCCCGGCGCACCATCAGCTCGCCGGTGCGGGCCGTCGACTTCCAGTGCACCCGGCGCAGGTCGTCGCCGCGCCGGTACTCCCGCGTCGCCGCGTCGTCCTCGCCGTGTACCGCCACCGAACGCGCCCGGCTGTCGCCGCTGCCCGCGTACTCTCCGGGGAGCCGGACCGACGGCAGCGGGGTGACCTGCGGGATGACTGTCAAATGGTCGGTGCTGGGAAAGGCGCGGGTGAGCTCGCAGAGACCGAACGGGTCGGTCATCCGGACCACCAGCGGACCCACGTCGTAACGACCGCGCACATCGGCGCGGACCGTGTACGCCACGGAGCTGGCCTGATGTGCGCCGAGCCGTTCCAGCACGACGCGGGGCCGGCTGCCCAGCGCGTAGGGCAGCCGGTCCTCCAGCAGCAGCGTGCCGGTGGGCAGCCGGGAGAGGTTCTGCAGGCGCAGCACCACCCGCGAGTTGGCCCCGACCGGAACCCGGTGCGGGTCCAGCGACCGGTTGCAGGCCAGCTTGTAGCGGCTGCGGCCCACGTAGGCGGCCGCCAGCAGGGGCAGGATGGCCAGCAACAGGGCCACCCGGAGCAGGTCCTTCTCGCCCAGGATGACGGCCGAGACCGTCGCCGCGACCGCGGCCGCCAGGAACGAGCGCCCGCGGGTCGTCAGCCCGCGTAGCCCGGCACGCACGTCACGGCCTCCGCGGCTCGTAGGGCGGGCGACCGTTGCCGGTGGCGGGCCGGGTGTCGTACGGGTTGCGCTGACGGTCGTGCGGCAGGGGCAGTCGGTGCACCAGCTCGGAGACGATCGCGTCGGTGGTACGCCGGGCGAGCTGCGCGTCGGCCGTCGGGATGATCCGGTGCGCCAACACCGGCACCGCAAGCGCCTGCAGGTCGTCCGGGAGGACATAGTCGCGACCCTCCAGCGCGGCGACCGCCCGGGCCGTGCGCAACAGCTGCAGCGTCGCCCGGGGGGACGCGCCGAGGCGCAGGTCGGGGGCCTCACGGGTGGCGGTGACCAGGTCGATCGCGTACTGCTTCACCGCGTCGGCGACGTGCACCTGCCGGACGGTGGCGATGAGCTGCCGGACGATGTCGGCGTCGGAGACCGGGCGCAGTTCGTTCAGCGGGTCGGTGGCACCGTGCCCGTCGAGCATCGCCAGCTCGGCGCCGGCGTCCGGGTAGCCCATCGCGATCCGGGCGGTGAAACGGTCCCGCTGCGCCTCGGGCAGCGGATACGTCCCCTCCATCTCGATCGGGTTCTGGGTGGCGATGACCATGAACGGGGTCTGGAGCTGGTAGGTCACGCCGTCGACGGTGACCTGCCGTTCCTCCATGCACTCCAGCAACGCCGACTGGGTCTTCGGCGAGGCCCGGTTGATCTCGTCGCCGACGACCAGGTTGGCGAAGACGGCGCCGGGACGGAACTCGAAGTCGTGGGTCTCCTGGTTGTAGACGCTGACGCCGGTGACATCGCTGGGCAGGAGGTCCGGGGTGAACTGGATGCGGCGGACCGTGCAGTCGATGGACCGCGCGAGGGCCTTGGCGAGCTTGGTCTTGCCGACGCCGGGAACGTCCTCGATGAGGAGGTGGCCCTCGGCGAGCAGGACGGCCAGAGCCAGCCGCACGGTGGCGGTCTTACCCTCGATGACCTGCTCGATGTTGGCCACGATGGCCTCGCTGGCGGCGCGGAACTCGTCGTGCGGCAACAGGCCGCCCACCTCGTCCCAGGTCTGTTGTGTCACGGGCCTCCTCCTCGTCGCCGTCACGGCAGCTCTGTAGAGAGCACCTGGACCCGCCGTTGGGTTCGCGACGTCGAGCCTCGTTTGCCGCAGGGATCTCACTGGCCTCTCAGGCTAACCATGTTTGTCGTTATCGCCGACCCCCGCAGGTAGTCCGCCGGTTACGCCCCGATATTCGCCAGCTCGGGGGAACGGGTCCGACCCCGCCCGGCGGCCGACGGGCGGAACCGTGCGCGCGGTACACTGCGGGGCATGGCCGGAGTCTTCCTGCTTCTTACCGGGCCGTGCTGATGCGCTGAACGCGCGACAGCACGGCGGCCCCTCCTGCGCGAGGGGCTTTTTTGTGCCCGCCGCCGGTCCGGCCCGGCGGTGCCGAGACGAAGCGAAGCGAAGCGAGGAGAGACGATGAGCGAGGCAGCCGCACCGGCGGGCGACATTCCCCCGTTCCGATACACCGCGGCCATGGCCGACGAGATCGAGACCCGTTGGCAGGACACCTGGGCGCGCGAGGGCACCTTCCACGCGCCCAACCCGACCGGCCCGCTGGCCGATCCGGGCCACCCCCGGGCCGGCGCGGAGAAGCTGTACGTGCTGGACATGTTCCCCTACCCGTCGGGCGCCGGCCTGCACGTCGGCCACCCGCTGGGCTACATCGGCACCGACTGCTACGCCCGCTACCAGCGGATGGCCGGGCGCAACGTGCTGCACGCCATGGGGTTCGACGCGTTCGGGCTGCCCGCCGAGCAGTACGCGGTGCAGACCGGCACCCACCCGCGGACGACGACGGTCGCCAATATCGAGCGGTACAAGGCGCAGCTGCGCCGGCTGGGGCTGGCGCACGACGAGCGGCGCTCGGTGGCGACCATCGACACCGACTTCTACCGCTGGACACAGTGGATCTTCCTGCAGATCTTCAACTCCTGGTACGACCGCGACGCCGGCCGGGCCCGCCCGATCGCCGAGCTGATCGCCGAGTTCGAGGGCGGCAACCGGGCCACCCCGGACGGCCGTGCCTGGGCCGAGCTGAGCGTCGCCGAGCGCCGCCAGGTCGTCGACGACCACCGGCTGGCGTACGTCTCGCAGGCGCCGGTGAACTGGTGCCCCGGGCTGGGCACCGTGCTGGCCAACGAGGAGGTCACCGCCGACGGTCGCTCCGACCGGGGCAACTTCCCGGTCTTCAAGCGCAACCTGAAGCAGTGGAAGATGCGGATCACCGCGTACGGTGACCGGCTGCTGGACGACCTGGACAGCCTGGACTGGCCCGAGCCGATCAAGCTGATGCAGCGCAACTGGATCGGCCGGTCGACCGGGGCGCACATCGACTTCGCCACGGCGGGGGAGCCGATCCGGGTGTTCACGACCCGCCCGGACACCATCTTCGGGGCCACCTACATGGTGCTGGCGCCCGAGCACGAGCTGGTCGACGCGCTGGCGCCGGTCACCTGGCCGGACGGCACGCGGGACGCCTGGACCGGCGGGCACGCCAGCCCCGCCGAGGCCGTCGAGGCGTACCGCAAGGCCGCCGCCGCGAAGACCGACGTCGAGCGGCAGTCCGACTCCAAGGAGAAGACCGGCGTCTTCATCGGCGCGTACGCCACGAACCCGGTCACCGGCGGGCAGATCCCGATCTTCATCGCGGACTACGTACTGGCCGGCTACGGCACCGGCGCGATCATGGCGGTGCCCGCGCAGGACGAGCGCGACTGGGCGTTCGCCGAGGTCTTCGAGCTGCCCATCGTGCGTACCGTGCAGCCGGCGGAGGGCTTCGACGGCAAGGCGTACACCGGTGACGGCCCGGCCATCAACAGCGCCGCGCCCGAACGCGGCCTGGACCTGGACGGCCTGGGTGTCGTCGACGCCAAGGCGGCGATCATCGCGTGGCTGGAGGCGAACGGGCACGGCACCGGCGCGGTGACCTACCGGCTGCGCGACTGGCTGTTCTCCCGGCAGCGCTACTGGGGCGAGCCGTTCCCGATCGTGTACGACGAGACCGGCGCGGCCATCGCCCTGCCGGAGGAGATGCTGCCGGTCGAGCTGCCGGAGGTCGACGACTTCTCCCCGAAGACGTTCGCGGCCGACGACGCCGACAGCAACCCGGAGACCCCGCTGTCCCGGCGGCGAGACTGGGTCGAGGTCGAGCTGGACCTGGGTGACGGACCGAAGCGCTACACCCGCGAGACCAACGTGATGCCGCAGTGGGCCGGCTCCTGCTGGTACGAGCTGCGCTACCTGGACCCGACCAACAGCGGACGGTTCGTCGACGCGGAGAACGAGCGCTACTGGATGGGCCCGCGCGGCGAGGGCGACTGCGGCGGCACCGACCTGTACGTCGGCGGGGCCGAGCACGCCGTGCTGCACCTGCTGTACGCGCGGTTCTGGCACAAGGTGCTGTTCGACCTGGGACACGTGTCGTCGTTCGAGCCGTTCCGCAAGCTGTTCAACCAGGGCATGATCCAGGCGTACGCGTACACCGACTCGCGCGGCAGCTACGTGCAGGCCGAGGACGTCGTCGAGCGCGACGGCGCGTACTACCTGGAAGACCTGGTGGTCAACCGCGAGTACGGCAAGATGGGCAAGTCGCTGAAGAACGTGGTGACCCCCGACGACATGTGCGCGGCGTACGGCGCGGACACCTTCCGGGTGTACGAGATGTCGATGGGCCCGCTGGAGGTGTCCCGTCCCTGGGAGACCCGGGCGGTGGTCGGCTCGTACCGGTTCCTGCAGCGGGTGTGGCGGGCGGTCGTCGACGAGCAGACGGGCGAACTGCGGGTCACCGACGACCCGGCCGACGAGGCGACCCGCCGGCTGCTGCACACGGTGATCGACGGGGTCCGCGGCGACATGGACAACATCCGGTTCAACACCGCGATCGCCAAGCTGATCCAGCTGACCAACGGGCTGACCGCGCTGTCGGCGACGCCCCGCGAGGTGGCCGAGCCGCTGGTGCTGATGGTGGCGCCGTTCGCCCCGCACGTGGCCGAGGAGCTGTGGCGCAAGCTGGGCCACGACACCTCGCTGACGTACGCGGACTTCCCGACCGCCGACCCGGCGCTGCTGGTGGCCGACACGGTGACCTACCCGGTGCAGGTCAACGGCAAGGTCCGGGGCCGCGTCGAGGTGCCCGCCGACGCCGCCGACGAGACCGTCCGCGCGGCGGCCCTGGAGGCGGTGGCCACGTCGCTGGCCGGCAAGGAGCCCCGCAAGGTCATCGTGGTGAAGGGCCGAATGGTCTCCGTAGTCGCCTAACCCCACCCCACCCCACCCCGCCCGGTCTCGGCCCCGTCTCCACCCCGCCCCGTCTCCGCCCCGCCCCGTCCCCGCCCCGTCTCCGCCCCGTCGATCTTGCAGTTTCTGTTGACGTTCCGCCCCCTGTGTCAGGGTTTGTCGGGACAGAAAGTGCAAGATCGGCGAGGGCCGGGGGCGAGGGCCGGGGGCGAGGGGCGAGGGCCGGGGGCGGGGGGCGGGGGCGGTTAGGCCGGGATTTGCCGGCGACGTCGTTCGGCGCGCCACCATTGGTGTACGAGCACGACGCTGGCGATCAGACCGAGGCTGGCGGGGGCGGCGGCGTACCAGTTGACGTGCCCGGGGGAGCTGACGGCCGCGCCGATCGCCGCGTACCCGAAGGCGGTCGGCGCGGAGGCGATGACGCTGCCGGCCAGGAACGGCAGCACCCGGGCGCCGGTCGTGCCGTAGCCGTAGCTGACAAGTCCGAAGCCGGCGATCGGCAGCAGCCGGACGGTGACCACCCCGAACACGCTCTGCCGGGCGAACCAGCCGTCGAGGCGTGCCAACCGACCGCGTACCCGTTCGGCGACGAACTCCCGGCCCAGCAGCCGGCCGATCGTGAACCCGATGGCCGCGGCCACCAATGCCGCGCCCAGGGCGTACGCGGCGCCCTCCAGGGGGCCGAAGATCGCGCCTGCGGCGAGCGTGACGAAGGTACGGGGAACCAGCGCGACCAGCAGCAGCGCACCGCCGAGGATCGCCGCCACCGGCGCGAAGTCACCCAACTGGTCGGCGAGCGCCGGCAGCCGCGCCGGGTCCGGTCGGGGCGCCAGGAGCAGCAGCACCCCGCACGCGCCGATCAGGACGACCAGCAGCGCGAACCGGGCGGCCGACGGCTGCCGGAGCAGCCGTCGGACGGTGCGGATCATGCCCGGGCGGCGGCCACCGCTGAACGGCGCTCGTTGCGGAGCCGGTCGGGCCAGGCGTCGTCCAGGGGCGGGAGCTGGTGTGCCCCGGTGGCCCAGCGCAGCAGCAGGTCGGCCAGGGCCGGGTTACGCGCCAGCGCGGGCCCGTGCGAGTAGGTGCCGAGGAGCTTGCCGCGCCAGGCGCCCTCGGTGGCGCCGTCGTTGCCGATCCCGGCGGTGACCCGCGCCAGGGGGGAGACCTCCGGGCCGAGGTGGGTACGCCCGCCGTGGTTCTCGAAACCGGTCAGCGCCGGCAGGCCCAACCGCGGGTCGATCTCACCGGCCAACTCGCCGACCGCCCGGCTCTCGCCCCGGTCGGACCGCAGGTCGAGCAGCTCCAGGCCGCGGCACTGCACGCCCTTGGCGAAGAAGGACGTCCCGAGCAGCTGGTAACCGGCGCAGACGCCGAAGACCACCGAACCCTGGGCGACCGCCCGGTGCAGACCGCCGTCGGCGAGGAGCCGCTGCGCGCCCAGCGCCTGCGGGCCGTCCTCGCCGCCGCCGACGAGGTAGATGTCGGCCGTCGCGGGCAGTTGCTGGTCGGAGCGGACCTCCAGTACCTCGACCGGCATGCCGCGCTGGCGGGCCCGCCGGGCCAGGATCAGCGCGTTGCCCCGGTCGCCGTAGGTGGACAGCAGGTCGGGGTAGATCCAGACGATGCGCAGGCTCTCAGTTGACACGGTCCAACTCCGCTCGGATGTCCTGGAACGCGGTGTAGTTCGCGATGACCTCCAGCCGCCCGGGCGGGACCGACCGGACGGCGTCGTCGAACGTGCGGACGTGCTGGAAGGGCACGTCGTTGACGTCCAGCCGAACCGCCAGGTCGTATGCCCGGTCGCCGGTGATCAACACCTGCCGGCCGCGCAGCGGCGCGAAGTCGACGTCGAACAGCCAGGAGGTGTCCAGCCCGTCGGGGTCGCGCGCGTTGATGGAGAGCAGGGTCGGCGCCTCGTCGGCCATGTCGAACGCCTCCAGCCAGCTGGCCGGGTTCTTGGCCAGCAGCAGCCGGATGTTGCGACCGTCCCTGTCGACCTGCGCGTACCGGCCGGCCACCGAGGTGACGATGCCGAGGCGGGACACCGCGTCGACGGGGCGTACGCCGAACTCGGACGCCACGGCCAGCGCGGTCGCCGCGTTGCCCAGGTTGACCTTGCCGGGTAGTTGGAGGGAGACCTTGTGCCAGGCCCCGGTGGGGTCGAGCACACCCTCGTCCTCGACGACCCAGTGCGGCTCCGGGCGGCGCAGGGCGCAGCCGGTGCACCACCACTGGTCGCCGGAGCGCGCGATGGTGGAGCCGCACTCGGGGCAGACCCAGGAGTCGTCGTGCCAGCGCTGGCCGGCGCTGAACCAGGTCACGTGCGGCGGGTTGATGCCGCGGGCCGGGTCGGCCGGCGGCGTGGCGGCCCAGACCACCATCGGGTCGTCGGCGTTGGCCACCACCCGCACGTTGGTGTGCCGCACCAGGGCCGCGCGCCAGAGCTGCGCCATCATGGCGACTTCTTTGGCACGGTCGAGCTGGTCGCGCGAGAGGTTGAGCAGCGCGACCACGTGCGGCTCGGTCGACTCCAGCACCTGGGCGAGGTAGTGCTCGTCGACCTCCAGCACCGCGTAGGGGGTGCTGCCTGCCTTGGCCAGCGCCGAGGTGTGCCCGCTGGGCATGTTGGCGCCGAAGGAGTTGGTGGCGACCCGGCCGAGCACGCCGACCGCGGCGGCGGTCAACCGAGTGGTGGTCGTCTTGCCGTTGGTGCCGGAGACGAGCGCGATGGCGCGTCCGGCCGACAGGTGCGCCAGCAGGTCCGGGTCGATCTTCAGCCCGATCCACCCGCCGATCACCGAACCGTCGCCACGACCGGCGGCCCGGGAGAGCGCCGCGGCGGTCCGTGACACGGAGCTCGCCACCTTGGCCCGTAGGGGCATTTTCGCGTCCGTCACGCGAGCGAGGTTACCGGACCGCCCGCCTCGCCAGATCGCCGCCGACGGGGAACCGTTCGGCCGTGGCGTTCGTGCGGGAGGTCGGCCCGCGCTCCACCGGACGGAGTCGATCTATGTCGGAAAGCGGACCACGCCGGGCGGGCGCCCGGGCCCTCCACTGCGCTCCACCCCCTGTGACGTGCGGTTTTGCGAGCGGATCGGACGCGCCACGCGGGCGAATCTGGTTGCAGGTGGAGGGAAGTGGAGTAGAGTGGGGCCCAATGGTGAGGCCGGGAGGGCTCACCGGCCCGGGGGGTCAGCGGCGCCGCGAACGCCGCTCAAGGGCGAGGGGGTTGGGCCGATGTTCCTCGGCACCCATACCCCACGCCTCGACGAGAAGGGCCGGTTGATCCTTCCGGCCAAGTTCCGGGATGAGCTGGCGGGGGGTGTCGTGGTCACAAAAGGGCAGGATCGCTGCCTCTATGTCTTTCCGACACCCGAGTTCCAGCGGATAGCGGAGCAGTTGCGCGCGCAGCCGATGACACACAAGGCGTCCCGGGCCTACAGCCGGGTCTTCTTCGCGAGCGCGCACGACGAGGTGCCGGACAAGCAGGGCCGCGTGACGATTCCGGCGCACCTTCGTGCGTACGCGGCGCTCGACCGTGACCTGGTGGTCATCGGCGCGAGCACGCGGGTGGAGATCTGGGACAAGACCGCCTGGGAGACCTACCTCGCCGAGAGCGAAGACGACTTCGCCGACATCGAGGAGGGGGTGCTGCCCGGCGGTCTGTAGGGCGGAACGGCGCCCGACGTACTGCGAGATCTCCAGCCGCTTTCGAGTTCCTGGCATCACTTCCCCGGTGCCAGGCGCACGATCCAGTCATCCGGTGAGAGCCGGTGTCGGGCGGGAGCGGATGGGGATCTGGCGGTACGACGGCAGCGCCGTCTCCACGGCAGGCGCGCGACAAGAACGGACGTTTCAACCAGTGGGGGTCATCATGGGGGAGTTGCGCGGCACGCACGTGCCGGTGCTGCTCGAGCGGTGTCTCGAGCTGTTGTCCCCCGCGCTGGGTCGAGGCGGCCGGACGGTGCACGTCGACGCGACGCTCGGCCTGGCCGGGCACGCGGAGGCGGTGTTGGAGGCACACCCGGAGACGGTCCTGATCGGGCTCGACCGGGACACCGAGGCGCTCGCCCACGCACGGGTGCGGTTGGCGCGGTTCTCCGACCGGGTGCACCTGGAGCACGCCGTCTACGACGAGCTGCCCGAGGTGCTCGAACGGCTGGGTTATCCGGGCATCGACGGGATCCTGTTCGACCTGGGTGTCTCGTCGCTGCAACTGGACGCGCCCGACCGCGGGTTCGCGTACGCGCAGGACGCGCCTCTGGACATGCGGATGGACCAGACCCGGGGGGTGACCGCCGAAGAGGTGGTCAACACGTACGGCCATCCGGACCTGGCACGCGTGCTGCGGGTGTACGGCGAGGAGAAGTTCGCCGGTCGGATCGCCTCGGCGATCATCCGCGAGCGCGAGCGCGCCCGGATCACCTCGTCCGCGCGCCTGGCGGAGCTGGTTCGGGAGTCGATTCCGGCACCAGCCCGACGAACGGGTGGGCACCCGGCAAAGAGAACGTTTCAGGCTTTACGGATCGAGGTAAACAGAGAGCTGGCAGCGCTGGAGACAGCGCTGCCGTCCGCGCTCGACGCACTGACCGTGGGTGGTCGCATGGTGGTCCTGTCCTACCACTCGCTGGAGGACCGGCTCACCAAGGCGGCGCTCGCGGACCGGGTCCGCAGTAAGGGCCCGGTCGACCTCCCCGTCGAGCTTCCCGGGTCCGGTCCGACGTTCCGGCTGCTCAGCCGGGGCGCCGAACTGGCCGGGGAGGCGGAGGTCACCGCGAACCCGCGCGCCGCCTCGGTGCGGCTGCGGGCCGCGGAGCGACTCGACCCGAACGCGACGGAGCAGGGGCGGACCGACCGCGAACGGTCCCGCCGACGAGTGAAGGCGATGCACCAACCGGGGACGGGGTCAGCGGGATCCGTGGGGGATCCAGCGGCGCCGGCGGACGGCAGAGGGACGGATATAGAGGGGGAGGGGACATGAACATTGACAAGCGCGACCGCCGGGACATCACCGGCGGCGGGCAGCGCGCACCGCGGTCGGGGGGCCGGACCGCGGCGGAGCGAGCCCCGCGCGTGGGGAACGGTACGCCACGCATCGATCGGGTCAACCGGCAGGGGGAGACTCGCGCCCGGGGGGCGCGCGAGTTCCCCACCCAGGGCAGCGCCGCGCTGCGTCCGGCCGAGAAGGCGACCGCCACGGCGACGGCCCGCTCGCCGCGGCTGCGGGTTGCGCCGCCGCCGCCGGTGTCGGTGCCGCGTGCGCCGTTCGCGGCGCTGATCGTGCTGCTGGTCGTCGGGGGGGTCTTCGGCATCCTGGCGGTCAACACCAAGATCAATGAGAACGCGTTCCGGCTGGAGAAGCTGCAGCAGCAGCAGGCCCGACTGGACCTGGAGAAGCAGCAGCTCGACAAGGAGATCGCCGACGCCAAGGCGCCGGGAAACCTGACCGCCGAGGCACGTCGTCTGGGCTTGGTGGACGCCGGTGAGCCGGCGTACATCCGGATGCCGGACGGCAAGCCGATCGGCGTGCCGAAGCCGGCGACCGGCGAGCCGTCGGTCACCAGCCAGGGTGCGGGAGGCTGACCGGTGCCACCAAGGTCGGACGAGCCGCGCCGGGACCCCACAGGGTCCCGGCGCGGTTCTGCGCGGGACGCCAGCGACTCCGAGTCGCGCACGAGTGGGCAGGGGATCGGTGGCATCTCCGGCGCGCGGGCGTACACCCCGAGGGGTCGGACGGTCCGCGAGGAACGTGGAACGCCCGCGCGCGGCGCGAACACGGAGCAGCGGCGTACCCCTCGCGGCAGCACGCGGTCCGGCGATCCGTTCCGACCGGCGTTGCAGGTGCTCGACGGCGGCCGGGCCGCCGCCCGCTCCGGCCGACGGGACGCTCCGGCGGCCGGCCGGGGCGGCGTCGTGCGGACCGTCGCCCCGCGCGGCCCGGCCGGCGACGAGCCGCCACCGCGCCGCCGCACCACGCCGCGCGCACCACGCCGCACCGACCGTCCGGCCGCCCGCCGGCCCTACCGCAAGCCGCCACGTCCGCCGAAGCTCGCCGACCCGCGGCTGCGGCTGCGCCTGGGCACCGTGCTCACCCTGGCGCTCTTCGTCGTCATCGGGGTGCGGTTGGTCTTCCTCCAGACGGTGGACGCTCCGGCGTACGCCGGAGGTGGCGTCGCCGCCCGGACCCGGACGGTGGAGTTGCCCGCGCCGCGCGGCGCGATCTACGACTTCCGGGGCGAGCCGCTGGCCCACAGCGTCGAGGCCCGGTACGTGTTCGCCGACCCGACCCTGATCAAGGATCCGGCCGCCACCGCGAAGGCGCTCTCCCCGCTGCTCGGTATCCCGGCGTCGAAGCTCGCCGAGCTGATGAAGCCGCGCAAGCTGGAGAACGGCAACGCGTCCCGTTTCGAGTACCTGGTCCGGGGGGTGGAGATTCCCACCGCCAAGCAGGTGCTGGCGCTGGACCTGGCCGGCATCGGGGTGCACCGGGACGAGCGCCGCGAGGTGCCCGGTGGTGACCTGGCGGCCAACCTGATCGGCTTCACCAGCCAGGACATGGACGGCCTGGAAGGGTTGGAGGCCCGCTACGACGACCTGCTCTCCGGGCAGGATGGCCGTCGGGTGTACGAGGCGGGCCTCGGCGACCTCGCCGCGCCGATCCCCGGCGGCTACAGCAAGACGACCGCCGCCAAGCCGGGCAGCTCGATCGCGCTCACCATCGACCGGGACCTCCAGTTCCGCACCCAGCAGATCCTCAGCGCGGGGATGGCGGGGCAAAAGGGTGCGACCGCCGCGGCCGTGATCATCGACGTCGCCACCGGCGAGGTGCGTGCCCAGGCCAGCGATCCGACCTACAACGCGGCCAAGCCGACCCCGAGCGACCCGGTCGCCCGGGAGGACGCGGCGACCAGTTTCGTGGTCGACCCGGGCTCGGTGCACAAGGCGATCACCTACGGCGCGGCGCTGCAGGAGGGGGTGATCACCCCGGACACGACGCTGCCGATCGCGAACAGCATCAAGATGGGCGACACCTGGTTCTCCGACACGCACCCCGCCAACGGCCGGAAGATGAGCGTGCCGGGAATGCTCGCCTTCTCGTCGAACGTCGGCGCCATCACCGTCGCCGACAAGCTCGGCAAGGAACGACTGATCGACTACCAGAAGCGGTTCGGGCTGGGCCAGCCCACCCGTGAGGGCCTGCCCGGCGAGGCCAGCGGCCGGCTGCTGCCGGCCGACGAGTGGAGCGGTTCGTCGTACGGGTCGGTGCCGATCGGGCACAGCGTCGACGCCACGCCGCTGCAGATGGCCGCCGCGTACGCCGCGATCGCCAACGACGGTACGTACGTGCAGCCGCACCTGGTCAAGGAGACGATCGGGCCGGACGGTAAGCACACCCCGGCGCCGGCGCCGGTCACCCGCTCGGTGCTCAGCCCGCAGAACGCGGCGGCGCTGCGCACCATGCTGGAGGCGGTCACCACTGTCGAGGGCGCCACCGGCACCACGGCCGCGGTCCCCGGCTACCGGGTCGCCGGCAAGACCGGCACCGGCTGGCGTCTGGTCGACGGCAAGAAGCAGCCGGGTGAGGTGTCCTCCTTCATCGGCATGGCCCCCGCCGAGAAGCCCCGGTACGTGATCGCGGTCTTCGTGTACGCCCCGGGTGGCGGTGGTGCGGCGATCGCCAACCCGGCCTTCCGGAACATGATGCAGTTCACGCTGCGTCATTACCGCGTGCCGCCGTCCCCGACCGGTTCGGCACCGAAGTTCGTGGTCTATCCGCGCTGACCAGCGCAGGCGCGACATCATCGGTGAGTGCCGACGAACCACCGGGGCGGCTGTGCGGCCGGAACCGGACGACCGGGTAGGGTCTGACGCCGTGCCCGGCAATCCACGTCCACGTACCGTGACCGGCGTCCGGCTCGGTGATCTCGCCGTCCGGCTCGCCGTCGACCTGCCGGCGGACGCCGCCGACGTGGTCGTCACGGGTGCCACCCACGCGAGCCAGGAGGTCCGCCCCGGCGACCTGTACGCGGCCCTGCCCGGCGCCCGCCGACACGGCGCGGAGTTCGCCGTCGGCGCGGCCGAGGCCGGTGCGGTGGCGCTGCTGACCGACCCGGCCGGCGCCGAGTTGGCGGCGGCGAGCGGCCTGCCCGCCCTGGTGGTACCCGACCCGCGCGCGGCGCTCGGCGAGCTGGCCTCGGCCGTCTACGGCGACCCGACCGCCGACCTGACCGTCATCGGCATCACCGGCACGGCCGGGAAGACGTCCACGGCGTACCTGGTCGAGTCGGGGTTGCGCGCCGCCGGGCACACCACCGGGCTGATCGGCACCGTGGAGACCCGTCTCGGCGACCTGGTGATCGACAGCGTGCGGACCACCCCCGAGGCGACCGACCTGCACGCGATGCTGGCCACCGCCCGGGAGCGTGGGGTCACCGCCGTGGTCATGGAGGTCTCCAGTCACGCCCTGGCCATGGGTCGGGTCGGCGGGGTGCGCTTCGCCGTGGGCGGTTACACCAACTTCGGCTCCGACCATCTGGACTTCCACGCCGACAGCGCCGACTACTTCGCCGCGAAGGCGCAACTCTTCGACGGTCGGTGCGCGGTCGAGGTGCTCAACCAGGACGACCCGGCGCTGACGCCGCTCTACAAGCCGGCGACGGTCAGCTACTCGGCGGCCGGCGACCCGACCGCGACGTGGTGGGCCGACGACGTCGACGGCGAGGGGTACGCCCAGCGCTTCACCGCCCACGGTCCCGACGGCGTGGTCGTGTCCGCCGGGGTGGCGCTGCCCGGCCGACACAACGTGGCCAACGCGTTGCTGGCCATCGCCGCGCTGGTGGGTGCCGGGGTCGACCCGGCGACGGCAGCCGACGGTGTGGCCGCCTGCGGTGGCGTGCCCGGTCGCCTGCAACTGGTCGACGTCACCGGGCCGGTACGCGGTGTCGTCGACTACGCGCACAAGGCGGACGCCATCGTGGCGGCGCTGGCCGCGCTGCGTGAGCTGAGCGCCGGACGCCTGATCTGCGTGATCGGCGCCGGTGGGGACCGGGACCGGGGCAAACGGCCGGTGATGGGGGCCGCCGCCGCCGAGGGAGCCGACGTGGTGCTGGTGACCGACGACAATCCGCGCACCGAGGACCCGGCCGAGATCCGCGCCGAGGTGCTCGCCGGGGCGTACCGGGCCGGCACGGCGGCGCGGATCATCGAGGTGGCCGGTCGCCGGGACGCGATCGACGAGGCGGTCCGGCTGGCCGAACCGGGCGACGTGATCGCTCTGCTCGGCAAGGGGCATGAGCGTGGCCAGGAGGTGGCGGGCGAGGTGTTCCCGTTCGACGACAGCATCGAGTTGGCCGACGCGCTGCGGGCGCGCTTCGCGGACCGGGCGGGTCAGCGGTGATCGCCCTGACCCTGGCCGAGGTGGCCACGGCCGTCGACGGGCGGCTCGTCGCCGCCGATCCGGCCGTCACCGTCACCGGCTCGGTCGAGTTCGACTCGCGCAAGGTCGGGCCCGGTTCGCTCTTCGTGGCGTTCCCGGGGGAGAAGGTCGACGGGCACGACTACGCGGCGACGTCGGTCGAGGCGGGCGCGGTGGCGGTGCTCGGCACCCGCGAGGTGCCCGGGGTGCCGATGGTGCTGGTCGACGACGCCCTGACCGCGATGGGAAAGCTGGCCCGCGCGGCGGTGGCCCGGCTACCTGAGCTGACCGTGATCGGGGTGACCGGCTCGTCCGGCAAGACCACCACCAAGGACCTGATCGGGCAGCTCACGGCCCGGCTCGGTGCCACGGTCGCGCCGCCCGGCTCGTTCAACAACGAGCTGGGCCACCCGTACACGGCTCTGCTGGCCGGGACGGACACCCGCTACCTGGTCATGGAGAAGGGCGCTCGGGGCATCGGGCACGTGCGCTACCTGTGCGAGCTGGTGCCGCCGCGGATCTCGGTGGTGCTCAACGTCGGCACGTCGCACATCGGCGAGTTCGGCTCGCAGGAGGCCATCGCCCAGGCCAAGGGCGAGCTGGTCGAGGCGCTGCCGTCCGACGGGCTGGCCGTGCTGAACGCCGACGACCCCCGGGTGGACGCCATGGCGAGCCGCACGCGGGCGCGCGTGGTCCGCTACGGCGAGGCGCCGGACGCCGACCTGCGTGCCGAGGACGTCACACTCGACGAGCGGGGCCATCCGTCGTACACCCTGGTCACGCCGGAGGGAAGCGAGCCGGTGCGGCTCGCGCTGACCGGACGCCACCAGGTCGGCAACACGCTCGCCGCCGCCGCGGTCGCCCGGGAGCTGGGCATGCCGCTGGCCGAGCTGGCCACGGCGCTCGGCGAGCTGGGGCTGAAGTCCACCCGACGGATGGACGTCTTCGACCGGCCCGACGGGGTGACGGTCATCGACGACTCGTACAACGCCAACCCGGCCTCGATGGCGGTCGCGCTCCGGGCGCTCGCCAGCCTCGGACGTGAGAGGCGTACCGTCGCGGTGCTCGGTTACATGGCCGAGCTGGGCCCGTTCGAGCGCGACGGCCACGCCGAGGTCGGCCGGCTCGCGGCCGAGCTGGGTGTCGACCGGCTGCTCGTGGTGGGCGAGCCGGCCGCGCCGATCCACGAAGGCGCGACAGCGGTAGCGAACTGGGGAGGAGAGTCGGTGCTGCTCACCGATCAGGCGGCGGCCGTCGAGGTGCTGCGGGGCGAGCTACGGCCGGGCGACGTCGTCCTGGTCAAGGGCTCCCGGTACCGGACCTGGGAGGTGGCCGACGCCCTGCGCGCCGACGCCGCCGAGGAGGCCAGTCGATGAGGGCCATCATCGTCGCCATCGGGGTGGCCTTCGTCGTCTCGCTGTTCTGCACCCCGATCGCGATCAAGGTGTTCACCCGGCTCAAGGCCGGCCAGCCGATCCGGTCCGACGGCCCGGCCATGCACCAGGGCAAGAAGGGCACGCCGACGATGGGCGGCGTGGTCTTCATCCTGGCCACGGTGATCGCGTACGTGGCCGGCCACCTGGCCCTGACCACGCTGCCGGACGCGCAGATCGCGCAGGTGGAGCCGACCATCACGGCGCTGGTGCTGCTGGGGCTGATGGTGTTCTCCGGCGCGGTGGGCTTCCTCGACGACTTCCTCAAGGTGCGCAAGCGCAACAGCGCCGGCCTCAACAAGCGCGGCAAGCTACTCGGTCAGATCCTGGTCGGCGCGGTCTTCGGCGTGATCGCGCTGTGGTTCCCGAGCACGATGACCGACGCGACGGGCAAGGCCACCAACACCCAGACCGTGGGCAGCACCACGCTGAGCTTCATCCGGGACATCGACTTCCTGGAGGTCAGCAAGGTCGGCGCGGTGATCATCTTCATCTTCGTGGTGATGGCCGCGACGAACGGCGTCAACCTCACGGACGGCCTGGACGGTCTGGCCACCGGCGCGTCGGTGATGGTGCTCGCCGCGTACGCGCTGATCGCGTTCTGGCAGTACCGCCACTGGTGCGCCGACCCGAGCTACACCCAGCCGTACTGCTACGAGGTCCGTGACCCGTTGGAGATCGCGCTGATAGCCGGGGCCGCCGCCGGGGCGTGTGTGGGCTTCCTGTGGTGGAACACGTCCCCGGCGCGGATCTTCATGGGTGACACCGGAGCGCTGGGGCTGGGCGGCCTGATCGCCGGCATGGCGATGTCCACCCGGACCATCCTGCTGCTGCCGATCATCGGCGGGCTCTTCGTGATCATCACGATGTCCGTGGTGATCCAGATCATCTCCTTCCGGACCACCGGTAAACGTGTGTTCCGGATGTCCCCGTTGCAGCACCACTTCGAGTTGGCCGGCTGGAGCGAGGTCAACATCGTGGTCCGGTTCTGGATCATCGCCGGCATCGGCGTGGCCATCGCCCTGGGCCTGTTCTACAGCGAGTTCCTCGCCAACATGACCTGACCCGCTGACCCGCTGACCCGCTGACCCGCTGACCCGCTGACCCGCTGGCCGGCGCCGGTGGCCGTAGCCGGGGCTGGCGCTGCGGCTGGGTTCGGCGCTGCGGCTGGGCCGTGGGCTCTGGTTTGTACCGGTGGCGCGGGTGCTGGGAGCGTCCTTTGCTCTGCTTCAACCCAGGCAACACTCGGGTAGCCGAACTGTTGCGCGGGTTGAAGCAGAGCAAAGGACGTGCGGGGAGGGTTGCCTCCCCGCTGCCCGCTGCCCGCCGCCGCCTGCCGCCTGCCGCCCGCTGCCCGGGGTCCGGCGGACGGCCTCTTCGCACGACACGCCCGGTGCAGCGTTGTGGACCACTCGGGCGCGCCGAACGGTGATGATGTCCGTGTGGGGGAGGACCGAGGGAAAAGCGAAGACAGGACGGTCGGCCGGCCGCGACGGCCACCGACGGCGGAAGCGGGACGCGTCACGGAGGTCGGCAGGCAGTCGGACGAGACGCGTGGCGCGGAGCCGGGTGCGGCCAGGCGCGACGCGGCATCGGAGACGCCGGCGTCACCGCCACTGCGCGGACTGGACGCGGCCGGCGGGCTGGCCGCGCTGCGTGGCCTGCTGGACCGGCCGCTGGCGTCCTACTACCTGCTGCTGTCCTGCGCCGGCCTGCTGCTGCTGATCGGGTTGACCATGGTCTTCTCGGCGACCAGCGTGAAGGACTACGCCGAGGACGGCAACGCCTCCGCCTCGGTGACCAAGCAGGCGATCTTCGCGGTGATCGGTATCGGGGCGTTCTGGGCCTGCCAACGCCTGCCCGCCAGCACCTACCGTTCCCTGGGTCGGCCGCTGCTGATCACCTCGGTCGCACTGCTGCTGGTGCTGAACCTGCTGGTGGCCTATGCCCGGCTCACCCATCAGAAGTCCGCCCAGATCGGCCCGATCGAGGCGTGGCTGAACTGGCTGTACATCGGCGGAATCCAGGTGCAGCCGTCCGAGCTGGCGAAGTTCGCGCTGGTGCTGTGGGGTTCGCACGTCATCGCCCGCAAGGGCGCCGCGCTGGGTTGGTGGCGGGAGTTGGCCACGCCGCTCTTCCCGGTGATGGGCCTGCTGTTCGTGCTGGTCGGCTACAACGACACGGGTACCATGCTCTGCCTACTGGCGCTGGTGGTCGGCCTGCTCTGGGCCGCCGGGGTGCGGGCGCGCGTCTTCGGCGCGCTGACCGCGATCGGCCTGCTCGGCGTCGGCCTGCTCGTCGCCGTGGCCTCGCTGGGCGCGGGCTCCGGCGAGCGCGGCGCGGACAACTATCGGCTGGCGCGGCTCACGCTCTTTCTCAACCCGCCGCCACCGGATCAGTGTGGTGACCCCTGCTACCAGTTCTACCAGGGTCGACTGGCCATCGAGCACGGCGGGTGGTTCGGCGTCGGCCTGGGCAAGAGCAGCCTCAAGTGGGACTGGCTGCCCGAGGCGCACAACGACTTCATCTTCGCGATCATCGCCGAGGAGCTGGGGGTGATCGGCTGCGCGGTGGTGCTGAGCCTGTTCGCGGTGCTCGCGTACACCGGTCTGCGCATCGCCCGACGGGTCGAGGACCCCTTCCGGCGGCTCGCCGCCGCCGCGGTGACGACCTGGCTGGTGAGCCAGGCGGTGATCAACGTCGGTGGGGTGGTCGGCCTGCTGCCGATCACCGGCCTGCCGCTGCCGTTCATCTCCGACGGCGGAAGTGCGCTGGTCGTGACGTTGGCGGCGATCGGGATGCTGGCGTCCTTCGCCCGCGCCGAACCCGATGCGGCCAGAGCACTGCATGCCCGTCCGCCGGCCCGGTGGGTCCGACTACTCTGGGCCCCGTTGCCGCCGCTTCCCGGCCGGCGTCGCCGATCGGCGACGCCGCCGGCTGGCCGAGGGTCAGTGCCCCGGTCCCGCGGGCGGCGCGAGGACGACCAGGCCGTACCGCGCGGTGTCCGGCAGGGCCGGAGCCGCCAGGGTACGGCGAGCGAGAGGAGACGCTGATGGGTCCGCTGCGTTCGGTGGTGCTCGCTGGAGGTGGCACCGGAGGGCACATCTACCCGCTGCTCGCCTTCGCCGACTGCCTGCGCCGACACGACCCGGGCGTCCGGATCACCTGCCTCGGCACACCCAAGGGCATGGAGAACGAGCTGATCCCGCCGCAGGGCTACGACCTGCGGCAGATCCCGGCGTACCAGCTGCCCCGGTCGGTGAACATGAACCTGGTCCGTACCCCGGGCCGGATGTGGAGCGCGGCCCGGGCGGCGGGCAAGGTGATCGACGAGGTGCGCGCCGACGCGGTCGTCGGCTTCGGTGGGTACGTCTCGGTGCCGGCCTACCTGGCCGCGTGGCGGCGCGAGCTGCCGATGGTGATCCACGAGGTGAACGTGCCGCCGGGCGTCGCCAACCGCCTCGGCATGAAGTTCACCAAGAACATCGCGGTCGGCTTCCCGCACCAGCCGAGCCAGGCCGAGTCGCTGCGCGACGCGACAGTGGTCGGTGTGCCGCTGCGGCGCAGCATCGCCTCGCTGGACCGGTACGCGCAGCGCAACGCCGCCCGCGCCCGGTTCGGCCTCCGCCCGGACCTGCCGGTGCTCTTCGTCGCGGGTGGCTCGTCCGGCGCCCGCTCGATCAACCTGGCGGTCTCCGGCGCGGCCAAGGAGCTGGCCCGCAACGGTGTGCAGGTGCTGCACGTGATGGGCGCCCGCAACGAGCCGGTGCCCATCCCCACCGACCTGCCGGTCCCGTACGTGACGCTGCCGTACCTGTCCGAGATGGAGCTGGGCTACGCCGCCGCCGACCTGATGCTGGCCCGGGGCGGAGCGATGACCGTCGCCGAGGTGGCCGCGATCGGCCTGCCGACGATCTTCGTGCCGTACCCGCACAGCAACCAGGAGCAGAAGCGCAACGCCCTGCCCGTGGTGGAGGCCGGCGGTGGTCTGCTCGTCGACGACGCGGAGTTGACCCCGGACTGGCTGGAGCGCGCGGTCATCCCGTTGATCCGCGACCCGCAACGGCTGTACGCGATGGGGGCCGCCGCGTCCGCGTACGGGCGGCGTGACGGCGACGAGGCGCTGCGCTCGTTCGTCCTCGAGGCGGTGGCCCGGTGACCGCACAGTTCACCCCGGCCGGCACGCTCACCGCCGAGGACCTGGGCGCCGTCCACCTGATCGGCGTGGGCGGGGTCGGCATGCTCGGCGTGGCCCGGCTGCTGCTCACCCGGGGCATCCGGGTGTCCGGCAGCGACCTGCGCGAGTGGCCCTCGCTGGCGGGGCTGCGGGCGCTCGGCGGCACCATCTACCTCAGCCACGAGGCGACGAACCTCGACGGGGTGGACACGGTCGTCTACTCCTCGGCCATTCCGAAGGACCACCTGGAGCTGGTCGAGGCCCGTCGCCGCGGCCTGCGGGTGCTGCACCGCTCGGAGGCTCTCGCCGCGGCGATGACCGGCCGCCGGGCGATCGCGGTCGCCGGTACGCACGGCAAGACCACCACCACCTCGATGGTGACGATGGTGCTCCAGCAGGCCGGTGTGGACCCGTCGTTCGTGATCGGCGGGGAGATCTCCGAGGTCGGCTCGGGCGCCCACCACGGCACCGGCGAGCACTTCGTGGTCGAGGCGGACGAGAGCGACCGCTCGTTCCTCATCTACCGCCCGTACGTCTCGGTCATCACGAACGTCGAGCCGGACCACCTGAACACCTACGGCGACCTCGCGACGCTGGAGGCGGCGTTCGCGGAGTTCGCGCGGCTCACCGACCCGAACGGGTTCATCATCACCTGCGCCGACGACCCGGGCGGTCGCCGGCTGGCCGAGACCCTGCGCGCCGACGGGCGGCGGGTGTTCACCTACGGCGCTGCGGACGACGCCGACCTGCGGCTGACCGAGGTCGTCTCCTCCGCGCGTGGTGTGCGCTACCTGGCCGAGATCGACGGGCAGTCGCTGGGCGAGTTCCGGCTTCCGGTGCCGGGCCGGCACATGGGGCTGAACAGCGCGGCGGCGGTGCTGACCGCGTACCTGCTCACGTTGCCGCTGGAGGCGGCGGAGGCCGCGCTGGCGGTCTTCCCCGGCGTGCGGCGGCGCTTCGAGCGCAAGGGCGTCGCGGACGGCGTGCTGGTCTACGACGAGTACGCCTACCACCCGACCTCGATCATGTTGGCGTTGCAGACGCTGCGCGAGGTGGCCGGGGACGGGCGGTTGATCGTCGTCTTCCAGCCGTACCGGCTGTACCGAACCCGCGACAACCAGGCGGAGATCGCCGAGGCGCTGGCCATCGCCGACGAGGTGGTGCTGCTGGAGGTCTTCGGGCCGGGCGAGCTGCGTCAGCCCGGCGAGGGCTCGGCGGCGCTGATCGCGGCGGTGGACCTGCCCGCCGACCGTAAGGTGTTCGTCGACTCCTGGGAGGCCGCGCCGGGCGAGGTGATCCGTCGGGCCCGCTCGGGCGACGTCGTGGTGACCATGGGCGCGCCGCCGATCTCGTTGATGGGTGACGAACTGCTGGCCGCCCTCGGTGCGCGTACCGCCGACGCCGCGCCGACCGCGACAGTCGACCCGGTGGCGACGACGCCGGCGATCGGCCAGCCGGTGCCCGGCGGGTCCACCGCCGGTGGCGACGGGGCGGCCCTCGGCGGCGCCGCCGCACCGGACGGCGCGGCGCCCACGGCCGGATGAGCCCCGGCCCCGCCCGCGGGCGGACCAATGCCTCCGACGGCGGCGGCGGCCCGCGGCGCGGTCCGGTCCGGCGCTGGCAGTTGGTCCGCGCCGGCAGCGACGCGGTGCCGGCGTCGACCCGCCGATTCATGGCCCGTGCCCGGCAGCGCCGGATGCGGGCGGCACTGCCGTGGGCGGTGGCCGCCGGGGTGCTTGCGCTGCTCGGGCTGATCGCCTGGACGGTGCTCGGCACCGGGCTGTTCGGGATCCGCTCGGTCCGTGTGGAGGGTGCCAAGCTGGTCACCGACGTGCAGGTACGCGACGCGGTGGGGGTGGCCGACGGGGTGCCGCTGGCGCGTGTCGACCTGGCGGCCGCCGCGCGTCGCGTCGGCGGGTTGGCGCCGGTGGAGCGGGCCACGGTGTCCCGGGACTGGCCGGGCACGCTGGTGGTGCGGGTGACCGAGCGGACGGCGGTGGCGGTGGTGCCGCAGGCGGACGCGTTCGCCCTGATCGACCGCAGCGGCGTGGCGTTCCAGACGGTGGCCCGTCGCCCGGCCGGGCTGCCGCTGGTGCGGGTGGTCCGGCCCGCCGCCGACGACCCGGACACGCGGGCCGCGCTGGAGGTGCTCGGCGCGCTGACTCCGCAACTGCGCGCCGAGCTGGTGGACGTGAGCGTGGAGGGTCTGGCCCGCATCAGCCTGAAGCTGCGGAAGGACCGCACGGTGTTCTGGGGCGACGCCACGCGGGGTACGGACAAGGCCCGGGTGGCCACCGCGCTGCTCGGCGAGGACAGCGAGCGGATCGACGTGAGCGCGCCGGACGTGGTGACCTTCCGCTGACCGGTGAGCGGGCTGCGGACGTGACGAGTCGCGCTCCGCCGGCGACACGCCGGTCGGGTCCTTGGCTCCTGGCGCGGCGGCGCTTACGTTGCCCCGAAGAGGATCAGTGGTTGACATAACTGTAAGCCTCTAGTAGAGGGTGAGGGTTCACCTCTGATCCTCACTGGTGGCGCTGTCGTCGGCCGCTGGGCTGGCCACACCGTACCCGGTCGGCCGAAGCCAATCTCGAAGGGAAAGGACCGGAGATGACACCTCCGCACAACTACCTGGCGGTCATCAAGGTCGTCGGCATCGGGGGCGGCGGCGTCAACGCCGTCAACCGGATGATCGAGGTTGGGCTCAAGGGCGTCGAGTTCATCGCGATCAACACCGATGCCCAGGCGCTGCTGATGAGTGACGCCGACGTCAAGCTCGACGTCGGCCGCGAGCTGACCCGCGGGCTGGGCGCGGGCGCCAACCCGGATG
The DNA here is from genome assembly GCF_040608495.1 of Micromonospora sp. NPDC005174. NCBI lineage: Bacteria > Bacillati > Actinomycetota > Actinomycetes > Micromonosporales > Micromonosporaceae > Micromonospora > Micromonospora sp. NPDC005174. Next base: position 137,339 of record NZ_JBEXIJ010000006.1, read on the forward strand.
TGGGCAAGAACGCCGCCGAGGACCACCGCGACGAGATCGAGGAGGTGCTCAAGGGCGCCGACATGGTCTTCGTGACCTGCGGCGAGGGCGGCGGCACCGGCACCGGCGGCGCGCCCGTCGTGGCGAACATCGCCCGCAAGCTCGGCGCGCTGACCATCGGCGTGGTGACCCGGCCGTTCTCCTTCGAGGGCAAGCGCCGCCAGGTGCAGGCCGAGTCGGGGATAGACGAACTGCGCAACCAGTGCGACACCCTGATCGTCATCCCGAACGACCGGCTGCTGGCGCTCGGCGACCGCAACATCAGCATGATGGACGCGTTCCGCACCGCCGACCAGGTGCTGCTCTCCGGTGTGCAGGGCATCACCGACCTGATCACGACCCCTGGTCTGATCAACCTGGACTTCGCCGACGTCAAGAGCGTGATGAGCGGCGCGGGCAGCGCGTTGATGGGTATCGGCAGCGCCCGGGGCGAGAACCGCGCGGTCGAGGCGGCCGAGGCGGCCATCTCCAGCCCGCTGCTCGAGCAGAGCATGGACGGCGCGCGCGGCGTGCTGCTCTCCATCGCCGGTGGCTCCGACCTGGGCCTCTTCGAGATCAACGACGCGGCGCAGCTGGTCACCGACGCGGCCCACCCGGACGCCAACATCATCTTCGGCGCGGTCATCGACGACGCGCTCGGCGACGAGGTGCGGGTGACGGTCATCGCGGCGGGCTTCGACGGCGGCACGCCCGCCTACAAGGCGGCCGAGCCGACCCGCAAGACCAACACCAACCAGCCGGCGCCGCAGAACACCCCGGTGCCGCCGCCGGCGACCCTGCCGGCCCCGGCCCAGTCGCCGCGCCGGGTGCTCTTCGACGACGTGGACGTGCCCGACTTCCTCAAGAACGGCTCCTGAGCGCCGCCGATGACCGACAGCTCAGCCACGGTACGACCGGACCGGCGCGCCGAACTCGCGGCCGGCCTGGCGACGGTACGGGCCCGGATCGCCGACGCGTGCGTCCAGGCTGGCCGGGACCCGGGCGACGTCACGATGATCGCGGTGACCAAGACGTACCCGGCTGGCGACGTGGTGGCGTTGGCCGGGCTCGGGGTGACCGACATGGGGGAGAACCGCGACCAGGAGGCCGCCGGCAAGTCGGCCGAGGTGGCCGCCGCCGGGGTGCGTCCACGGTGGCACTTCATCGGGCAGTTGCAGCGCAACAAGGCCCGGTCGGTGATCCGCTATGCCGACGTCGTGCACTCGGTGGACAGCGTACGGCTGGCCCGGGCCCTGGACGGCGCGGCGGCGCAGCGGGAACGGCCGCTGGAGGCCCTGCTCCAGGTGAGCATCGACGGTGACCCGGCGCGGGGCGGGGCCCTCCCCGGGTCGGCCGATCAGGAGTCCGGCCTGGACGCGGTAGCCGCGGCGGTCGCCGACGCTGCCGCGCTGCGGCTCACCGGTCTCATGGCGGTCGCGCCGCTGGGCTGGCCGCCGGAGCGGGCCTTCGCCCGGCTGGCCGAGATCGCCGAGGCGTTTCGGTCGGTCCATCCGGGAGCGACAGCGTTGTCGGCGGGAATGAGCGGCGACCTGGAAATAGCGATCCGCTACGGCGCGACACATGTCCGCGTCGGTAGCGCGTTGCTCGGAATGCGTTCCACGCTGCGGTAGCCTGACCGCGAGACAGGCAAATTACATCAGTGTTGTTTCAGGGGCGGCGGATCCTTGTGGGGGTCGTGACACGCGACGCGAATCGCGTGTCAGGGGATTGCGGTTCCGGTCCGAGGGGCATGGTTGTCCACTCGCGACGGGCGACACGGCACGGGGGCGAGTGCCGCACGGCGGACGGAAGGGCGCGGGATGGGTGCACTGCGCAAGGCGGGGGTCTGGCTCGGTCTCGTCGAGGAAGACGACGAGCGGGCCTACGACGACGGTGACTACGACAAGGGTGGTTACCGTGACTCGCGCTACCGGCAGAGCCGGTACGCGGAGGAGTTCGCCGACGAGGACGACGACGACACCGAGGAGCCGCCGGCTCCCCGGCCGCGCGCGAGTGAGCGGGGCCGACTCTCCGAGCGGTCGACCGGGCGGGCCACCGAGTCCGACCGTGGTGACACCGAGCGTCCGGAGCGGGCCGAGCGGTCGAGCGTACGGTCGATCACGCGGTCCTCGGCCAGCGAGACGTCGGGCGCGCTGACCTACCACACGCGGGACAACCTGGCCCTCGCGCCGCAGGCCGTGACGCGGGAGCGCGTGGTCGTGCCCGAGGAGGAGCAGCGCTACCAGATCACCACGCTGCACCCGACCACCTACCGTGAGGCGCGCACCATCGGGGAGCACTTCCGCGACGGCGTGCCGGTGATCATCAACCTCACCGAGATGGACGAGGCCGACGCCCGCCGTCTGGTTGACTTCGCGGCCGGTCTGGCGTTCGGGCTGCGCGGTACGATCGAGCGCGTGACCAATCGGGTGTTCCTGCTCTCACCGGCCAATGTCCAGGTCACCGCTGAGGACAAGGCCAAGATCGCTGAGGGTGGTTTTTTCAGTCTGAGTTGACCCCGCCCGATCCGAGGGACGTCGCTGACCGTGTTGTCGATCTTGCTGCAAGTGTTGTACCTGGTCCTTTATGTGTTCCTGCTTCTTCTTCTGTCCCGGTTCGTGTTGAGCGCCGTCCTCCAGTACGGCCGCCGTTGGCAGCCGGGGCGCGGAGCGGCAGCAGGACTGGAATCCGTGTGGAGCGTCACTGATCCCCCTCTCAACGCGTTGAGGCGTGTGATCCCTCCGCTGCGAATTGGTACCGTGAGCATCGACCTGGCCTCCCTTGTGCTCCTGGTTATCCTGTTCGTGCTGATGGAGTTCGTGTTAGGGCCGTCGATCAGGGCATCTGCCTGATGACCGACGCGCTTTCGCGGCCGCAACTGACCCGAGGAGTTTCGATGCCGCTGACCCCGGCCGACGTCCACAACGTCGCCTTCAAAAAGCCGCCGATCGGCAAGCGGGGGTATGACGAGGAGGAGGTCGACGCTTTCCTGGACGAGGTAGAGCGCGAGCTCGCCCGTCTCATCGAGGAGAACAACGAGCTGCGCGCCCAGGTGGAGCGCGGTGGCCGTGGCGGTGCCCCCGCCGGCCCCGGCGGCGACGCCCGACTGGCAGCGGAGCTCAACGACGTCAAGGCCCAGCTCGACCGGGTCCAGCGCGACAAGTCCGCTGCCGAGCAGGCCGCCCGCGCCATGCAGGCCGAGCTGGAGCAGGTCCGCGCGACCGGCGGCCCGGCCGGCGTCACCGGTGACGGTGAGCAGCAGGCGCTGCGGGTGCTGATGATGGCCCAGCGCACCGCCGACGACCACGTGTCCGACGCGCGTCGCGAGGCCGACAGCCTGCTGTCCGAGGCGCGGAGCAAGGCCGAGGAGGTGACCCGCGAGGCGCGCGCGAAGGCTGACGCTCTGGAGCGGGACGCCCGCCAGCGGCACCAGGAGGCCATGGGCGGCCTGGACGCCAAGCGCACGGCCCTGCAGAAGCACATCGAGGAGCTCAAGCAGTTCGAGCGTGAGTACCGCACCCGGCTCAAGGCGTACCTGGAGAGCCAGCTGCGGGACCTCGACGGTCGTGGCCAGGGCCTCGAAGCCGAGATGACCCGATCCGAGGCAGGCCGGGTTGCCGGCGGCAACGGGTTGGCCGCAGCGGGCCTCGCCGGCTCGTACGGCGGCGGGCGCTCCGGCGCCCTCGAAGCCGGACGCTGAGCACCGGCCGGCGATCGTTCTCCGCAGATGGTGACGGTCGCCGGCCCCGCCTGGACGGTACGACGCGGCGGGGGTGAGCCGTGATAGTCGCGAGTCTCCTGCTCATCCTCGTCGCCGTGGTTCTGCTGGTGTTCGGTCTTGCCGGCGGTTCCAGCATTTTGTTGACCATCTCCATCGCGGCCAGTCTGCTGGCCGCCGTGGCGTTGGTGGTGGGCGCCCGCCAGGCAGCCGCCAACCGCGCTGCGGCGGACCCCGGTCGGGTCGGCCCGCGGGAGCGCACGGCATTCCGCACGGCCAGTCAGGCCGAGCCGGGTGCCGCGTACGGTCCACCGCTGGCCGAGCCGGATGTGCCGGTCCAGCACGTACCTTCGACGGTCGGTAACGGCGGCACCGGGTGGCGGCAACCACCCGAGCCGCCGTTCGACCCCGACCCGGTCAGTCCGGCGTCGCCGTTCGCGGCCCGCGCCGACGAGGCGTACCGGGCCGACGCCGCGGCCGCCGACACGTTGGCCGACGAGCCCGCGGAGCAACCGATCACCCCCGCCGAGGCGGCCCGCGTCGCCCGGCTGCCCGACCCCGTCGAGGTGGTGGACGGGCGACCCCGCTACCACCTGGCCGCGTGCGCGCACCTGATCGGCCGGATTCCCGAGACGCTTCCGGTCGCCGAGGCCGTCGAGCTCGGCTTCACGCCCTGCGCGGCATGTGCGCCGGCCACCGCCCTGCTCACCGACGCCCGGCCGATCTGAGCTGCCGGTGCCCCCGCAGGACGCCCTCACCGTGGCCGTACGGGTGAAGCCGGGCGCCTCCCGGGACGCCGTCGGCGGACGCTTCGACGGCCCGCACGGTCCCGCCCTGGTGATCGCCGTCCACGCGCGTGCGGTGGACGGCCAGGCGACCGAGGCGGCCCGCCGCGCCCTCGCGGCCGCGCTGGGTGTCCGACCGGTGACGGTGTCGCTGCGCACCGGCGCGGCCAGCCGGGACAAGCTCTTCCTCGTCGACCGCCCCGCCCCCGAGCTGTCCGACGTGCTGCGCCGACTGCGCGACGGAGCCGCGGGGTGAGGACCGCCCGGGCCCGGCAACCGTGACGCCCGGGCTGGACATCGCGCTGCTGCTCGGCGCGGCAGTGCTGTTGGTGGCGGTCGGCGCGGTCCGGCTGTCGAGCCGCCTCGGGGTGCCGAGCCTGCTGGTCTACCTGGCGCTCGGCGTGGCCATCGGCGAGGCCGGGCTGGGCATCCGCTTCGACGACGTCGAGCTGACCCGGACCCTCGGTTTCTGCGCGCTGATCGTGATCATCGCCGAGGGTGGCCTCACCGCCCGGTGGAGCACCCTGCGTCCGGTGCTCGGGCTGGCGTCCGCGCTCTCCACGGTCGGTGTGGTCGTCAGCATCGTGCTGGTCGGCGTCGCCGTACACCTGTTGTTGGGTCTGGACTGGCGGTTGGCGCTGCTCTACGGCGCGGTGCTCTCCTCCACCGACGCGGCGGCGGTGTTCGCCACCCTGCGGCGGCTGCGGTTGCCGCCCCGGCTGGTCGCCACGCTCGAGGCCGAGTCGGGCATGAACGATGCCCCGGTGGTGCTGCTGGTGGTGCTGCTGTCGCACCGGGGTCTGTCGCATCCGTGGTGGTACGAGGTCGCGCTGGTCTGTTACGAGCTGGGCGTCGGTGCGGCGGTGGGCGTGGGTGCGGGCCTCGCCGGCACGTGGGCGCTGCGCCGGGCCGCGCTGCCGTCGGCCGGGCTGTACCCGATCGCGGCGGTGGGGATCACCATCCTGGCGTACGCCGCCGGCGCCGTGCTGCACGCCTCGGGCTTCCTCGCCGTCTACGTGGCGGGGGTGTTGCTGGGCAATGCCCGCCTGCCGCACCGGCAGGCGATCCTCGGCTTCGCCGACGGGCTGGCGTGGCTCGCGCAGATCGGGTTGTTCGTCCTGCTCGGGTTGCTGGTCTCGCCGGGCCGGTTGGACGCGGCGGTGCTGCCGGCGGTGGTCGCCGGTCTGGCGCTGGTGCTGCTGGCCCGGCCGCTGTCGGTGGCCGTCTCGGCGTTGCCGTTCCGGGTCGGCCTACGGGAGCAGGTCTTCCTGTCCTGGGCCGGGCTGCGCGGGGCGGTGCCGATCGTGCTGGCCACCATTCCGCTCTCGGAACGGGTGCCGGGAGCGGAACGCCTCTTCGACGCGGTGTTCGTGCTGGTGGTGATCTTCACGCTGGTGCAGACCGGAACGCTCGGTCCGCTGGCCCGTCGGCTGGGGACCACCGCGCCCGCCGAGGCCACCGAGATCCACGTGGAGACCGCCCCGCTCGAGCGGATGCGCGCCGACCTGCTGCAACTCGAGGTGCCTCCGGGCTCCCGGTTGGCCGGCGTGCACGTCGACGAGCTGCGGTTGCCGTTGGGTGCCTCGGTGACCCTGGTGCTGCGCGACGGGGTGGGTTTCGTGCCCGGCCCGGACACTCGGCTGAAGACTGGCGACAGCCTGCTGATCGTCGCCACCGGTGGGGTGCGCGACGCCGCCGAACGGCGGCTGCGGGCGGTCAGCCGACGGGGTCGGCTGGCCCGATGGTTTGGCGAGTACGGAGATGAAGCGGTCGGTTGATCTGCTAGCGTTCCCTTTGCCCCAGTTAGGCAGGGCTCGGGGCGGTTGAGCGGTGCGACGGTGCGCCACGTTGTCGGACGCCTGTACGTTCCGTATTCTTGCCAACCTCCGGAGTGCGCGGCCATTGTTGCCGTGCGCCCCTTTTCGTACTCAGGGGACGCCTCGTCGGCGCCCCCTGACCAGGTGCCGCGACCGCGCGGCTCCCCGGCCGAGGGAGCGACCCATGGCGAAGCCAGCCGACACCAGGACCGCCGGCCGCAAGCCGGTGGCCAAGGCCACCCGCAGCGCGGCGGAGACCGAGAAGATCCGGGCGGCGCTGGCGGCGCGGCGGGACGAGCTGCGCGCCGAGTACGATCAGACGCTGAGCGAGATCACCGAGCTGCAGCGCGATCGGTTGACGGACTCGGCCGGGGACGACCAGGCCGACACCGGCACCAAGACGTTCGAGCGGGAGCAGGAGATCTCTCTCGCCAACAGCATTCTGGAACGGATCACGCAGGTCGAGCGCGCCCTGGAGCGCCTCGACGAGGGTGGTTACGGCTGGTGCGAGCGGTGCGGCAACCCGATCCCGGTCGAGCGCCTCGCCGCCTTCCCGTCGGCCACCCTCTGTGTGACGTGCAAGCAGTTGGAGGAGCGGCGCTGAGAGCCGGTCCCCGTCTGCGATGAGACGGTGAGCGATCACCGCCGAGACACCTCGATGGGGAGCGCATGACCGCAGCACCGCCCGCCGAACCCGGCCGCACCGACCCGGACGGCGGCAAGGCCCGTCCCCGGGCTGTCGCGATCCTCGCCGGAGTGGCCCTGGTGGCCCTGCTGGCCGACCTGGTGACCAAGCACCTCGCGCTGGCCGGCCTCACCGACCGTGAGCCGGTCCGGATACTGGGCGGGCTGGTCTACCTGAGCCTGACCCGCAACAGCGGCGCGGCGTGGAGCATCGGGGCGGACTACACCTGGGTGTTCCCGCTGATCACCATCGGTGTGGTCGGCTGGATCGTCTGGATGGCGCTGCGGCTGCGCTCGCTGCCGTGGGCGATCTCCCTCGGTCTGGTGCTCGGTGGCGCGCTGGGCAACCTCACGGACCGCATCTTCCGGGCACCCGCCCCCTTCCACGGCCACGTGGTCGACATGATCAGCGTCTTCGGGCCGTACGGCGAGTACTTCCCGGTGTTCAACCTGGCCGACAGTTCGCTCGTCTGCGGCGTGGTGCTGGCCGTACTGCTGGAGCTGACCGGTCGTCAACGCGACGGCCGACGGGCCGGCGGTGACGGCGCCACCGGCGACGCGGACGCCACCGCCGGTGCCGAGCAGAGGGAGCGGGCATGACCTCCGCGTTCGCCGCTGGCGGCGACCACCGTTCCCTGCCCGTACCCGACGGTCTCGACGGCATGCGCCTGGACCAGGCGGTGTCTCGGCTGTTCGGTCTCTCCCGGACCGCCGCGGCCGCCCTCGTCGACGCGGGCGACGCCCTCGTCGACGGCACTGCCCGAGCCAACTCCCACAAGGTCAAGGCCGGCTCCTGGCTGGACGTCACGCTGCCGGCCCCGGTCGCGCCGCCGACCGTGGTGCCGCAGGCGGTGCCGGGCCTGCGCGTCGTGTACGCCGACGACGACATCGTCGTGGTGGACAAGCCCGTCGGTGTGGCCGCGCACCCCAGCCCGGGATGGACCGGCCCGTCGGTGATCGGCGCGCTCGCCGCGATCGGCCACCGCATCTCCACCAGCGGCGCCGCCGAGCGCCAGGGCGTGGTGCACCGCCTCGACGTGGGCACCACGGGGATCATGGTGGTGGCCAAGAGCGAGCAGGCGTACACGGCGTTGAAGCGGGCCTTCAAGTACCGCGAGGTCGACAAGGGGTACCACGCCGTGGTGCAGGGTCACCTGGACCCGCTGCGGGGCACCGTCGACGCGCCGATCGACAGGCACCCCACCCACGACTACCGCTGGGCGGTGGTGTCCGGCGGCAAGCCGAGCATCACCCACTACGACACCCTCGAGGCGTTCCCGGCTGCCAGCCTTGTCGACGTCCGGTTGGAGACCGGCCGGACCCACCAGATCCGGGTGCACTTCTCCACCCTGCGGCACCCCTGTGTGGGCGACCTCACCTACGGTGCCGACCCCACCCTCTCGGCCCGTCTCGGACTGTCCCGTCAGTGGTTGCACGCCCGCGAACTGAGCTTTTTGCATCCCCGTTCGGGGGACGAGGTCCGGTTCGTCAGCGACTACCCTGACGATCTGGAACGTGCGCTTGAGATCCTGCGTGACTGAGCGGCGACCACCCGACATCGATCCGACGAGGGGATTTCGCCCGTGCGCGCCGGCGACCTGCTGCGGCAGCTGGACCAACGGCTGCTGCCGCCGCTGACCCGGGCGGTGGCCCGTCTCGGTGATCGTCCGACGCGCTCCGGGGTGCTCACCTGGGTCGCCGTGCTCTCGGCGGCGGCGGTGCTGGGCACGGCCGTCTGGACGGTCGACGACGCTCCGGTGAGCGACCTGACGGTGGGCGAGGTGACCCGCGTCGGGGTGGCCGACGGCGACTCCGTCCCGGGCTACCTCAGCTCCGCGGCGGCTGACCTGGCCGCACTGGGTCCGACCGCTCCGGCCGCCGTGGACGGCACGTACGCGTTGGTGACGCTCGACGCGTACGTGCCGCCGCACCGACTGGCGACGGTGCTCGGCGACGTCCCGGTCTCGACGGTCTTCGGGCGGGTGCCGCTGCCCGGTCGGCAGACCGAGATCGTCCGGATGCCCGCCCTGCGGGTGCCCGACGACGTGGTCGCGCAGATGGAGCGGGTGGCCGCGCGCAAGGACGGCGAGGCCGCCGACTACCGGGCGCGGGCCGCCGCGGTGCGCGGCGACGGCGCCGCCGAGCGTGAGCTGCGCGAGCGGTACGTCGTCGGTGCCGACGTGGCGAGCGCCGAGGCGCGGGCGTACCGCGCCGGATGCGCCTGCGTGTACGCGGCGGTGGTGCGCGCGGCACCGGAGGCGTTGCGCCGGGTGGCCTCCCGTCCGGACGTGCGGGCCGTCGATCCGGCGCCCGAGGTGTACCGACTCGACCGTACGGTCTTCACGCCGCCACTGCCCGAGCAGAGCGACGTGGTCCGGCCGCCGGTCGACACCGGGCCGAGCCCGACGCCGACGCCGCGCGCGAGCGACGGGTCGACGCCGGGCACACCGAGGCCGCCGGTGCCGATGGGCGAATCGTCGGAACCCGCACCGCTCGTAACGATTGCGCCACCCGAGCCGTCTCCGGTGGAGGCCACCGAGCCTGCCCCGCCAACTGTCACCACCTCCCCGGACGCGACCGGCGCCGGCTTTGTGGCACCCTCCCCGTCGTGATCTACGCCGGGCGGCGTGCGTCCTCAGGTGTGGTCCGAATAGGGTTTGGTTCGTAGCCTGTCAGGCAGAGATCGATGGCGCTGGGAGGGCGGGCCGTGGAGGGCAGCGAGACCGGCTGGGGCCGGCCGGCCGAACCAGCGCCGAGGTGGCGGGCGCTGCTCGACCGTGCCCGGCTGGGCGGTCGGGCAGCGGAGCAGCCCGAGCCCGAGCGCCGGACCGACGAGGCGCCCCCGGACCCACTGCCGCGACGCGCGGCCCCCAACGGCTACGCGGGGCGCGCGCCGGCCATCGGGCATCCGGCCGATCTGTCGTACGGCCAGGAGCCCGGCTACCGGGCCGAGGCGACGTACCGGGTCGACCCCGCCTACCGTGCCGAGCCGGGTTACCGCGCCGAGCCGGACTATCGCGCCGAGCCGGCGTACCGCTCGGAGCCGGACTATCGCGCCGAGCCGGCGTACCGGTCCGAGCCGGCGTACCGTGCCGAGCCGGACTATCTTGCCGAGCCGGCGTACCGTGCCGAGCCGGGTTACCGTGCCGAGCCGGACTATCGCGCCGAGCCGGCGTACCGCTCGGAGCCGGACTACCGCGCCGAGCCGACGTACCGTGCCGAGCCCGGTTACCGTGCCGAACCCACCTACCGCGCCGACCCGGGCTATCCGGCCGAGCCCGAGCCGCCGCACCGGGCCGAGCCGGAATCGCGGTACGCCATCCTGGACAACGGCTACCGGCAGGGCAACCCCGCCGGGGAGTCGCGGTACGCGCTGCTGGAGACCGGTTACCAGCCGGAGTCCGGCTATCCGGCCTCCGCGCCGCCGCTGACACCGCGGGCCCCCGCAGTCGTCCCGCCACCGGTCGTCCCGCCACCGGTCGTCCCGTCACCGGTCGCGCCGTCACCGGTCGTACCGCCACCGGTCGTGCCGCCGCCCGCCGCGCCGGTCACCACGGCTCCGGGCTCGGCCCTCGCCGAGCGCGGCTACCCGGCCCGGATCGAGTGGCGTCCGAAGGGCGTCGACCAGGAGCTGGAGCGCTCCACCGGCGTGCTCCGCCGCGACCTGGGCACACCTCGGGTCTTCGCCTTCGCCAACCCCAAGGGCGGGGTGCACAAGACCACCGCCACGGTGCTCGCCGCCGCCACCATCGGCAGCGTGCGGGGCCGGGGCGTACTGGCCTGGGACGACAACGAGCTGCGCGGCACGCTCGGGCTGCGCGCCGGCAGCGCCCGTCATGCCCGCACCATCCGGCACCTGATCAGCGACCTCGCCCAGATCGAGATCCTGGAGAGCGAGACCCTGCTGGAGCGGCTGGACGACTACCTGCGGCACGCCTCCGACGGCTCGTACGACGTGCTGGCGGGCGAGGAGAGCCCGCGCTTCGCCCAGCGGCTCGACAAGTTCACCGTCAAGCGGGTCCTCGAGCTGCTGCGGCGTACGCACGACGTGATCTGCGTGGACACCGGCAACAACGTGGAGAGCGCCAACTGGCGCACCGTGATGCACGCCGCCGACCAACTGGTGGTGACCACGGTGCCCCGCGAGGACGCGGCGTTCAGCGCCGACTGGATGCTCGACCTGCTGCACGAGGAGGGGATGGGCGAACTGGCCGACAACGCGGTCACCCTCATCTCCTGCCCGACCCCCGGCCGCTCGTCCCTGCAGGACGACCTGGAACGGCACTTCGCCACGCGTACCCGCGCGGTGGCCGTGGTGCCGTACGACCCGGCGTTGGAGACTGGCTCGTCGATCGAATACCACCAGCTCCAGCCGGAGACCCGCGAGGCGTGGCTGCGCGCCGCGGCGGCCATGGCCGAGCCGTTCGCCCGGTGAGCTGGTTCGCCGCCACCGGCGCTCCGGTCGGTAGCGGGGCCTGAGAGGATCATCGGGTGAGCCCGGACAACTCCGACCCTGAGCGGCCCGCCGAGGCCCCCGACGACCGGCCCGCGCCACCCCGGGCGTCGGCCGCGCCGCCGACGCCCAGCGGGTCGACCACGCCGTCCGCGCCGAGCGGGTCGGCGATACCGCCCGCGCCCAGCGGGTCGGCGATACCGCCCGCGCCCAGCGGGTCGGCGATACCGTCCGCGCCGAGCGACTCGACCTCGCCGTCCGCGCCGAGTGGGTCGGCGATGTCCGCCGAGTCGACCGTGCCGCCCGCGTCGAGCGCGCCGGCCTGGCCGCCGCTCGGGTCCGACCCCGACGGAAATCCCGCCTCGTCGGCGTACCAGAGCTCGCTGGAGCTGGCCTTCGACGAGCCGCGCCGGCCGCTGCGGACGGTGACGACGGTGCTCGGCGCCGCGCTCGCCCTGGCCGTGCTGGGCGCGCCACTCGGGCTGCTCTGGGCGGCGCTCGCGCCGGACACCCCGGTGCTCAAGGTCGCCGAGGGCGCGATCTACGCAGAGCCCCAGCCGGAGCAGCCGATCGCCGCGGACGGTTGGTTCAGCCTGCTCGGGGTGGCGTTCGGCGTGCTCGCGGCGCTGGCCCTGTGGTTCCTGCTACGCCGGAGACGCGGGCCCGTCGGGCTGCTCAGCGCGGTGCTGGGCGCGCTGGCCGCCGCCCCGGTGGCCTGGCAGGTGGGACGTCGGGTCGGGCTGGCGACCTTCGAGCGGCTGTTGGAGACCGCCCCGGCGGGGCAGGCCTTCACCAAACCGGCCGACCTGCGGGCCGGTGGAGTCGACTGGCTCCTCCACGTGCTGCCCGTGCCGCACGGCAACCTGCTGCTGCCGGCGTTCGGCGCCGCCGCCACGTACACCCTGCTGGCCGGCTGGTCGCGCTGGCCGTCGCTGCGTCCGGAGCCGGAACCGGCGGAATTCAGTTGGGTGTCGGCGGGGACGCCAGCTCCGACAACGGCACCGGAACCGCCCGCACCTGGCGCAGGAGAGCCGCCTCGCGGTTGAGCAGGCGCAGCTCGGCGCGCAGCCGGGCGGCGGTGTCGTCGATCGCGAGGAGCCGCTGCCGGTCGTCGACGGTCAGAGCTGCGGTGGCCGCCACCAGGTGCGACAGCACCGTCGGGTCCTCCGGAAGCTGCTCGGAGATCTCCTCGGGGTCGGGGCGGATCAGCCCCAGGTACTGCCGGAACACGGCGATCACCCGGGCGGCGAGCAGGTCGGCCACCTCGTCCGGCCCGTTGGCCTCGGGCAGCCACTCCACCGCGGCCGTCAGGTAGGGCGTGGAGGCGTCGTCGACGTCGGCGATCCGGAAGCGGCGCCGGCCCACCGTGACGATGTCGAAGCCGCCGTCGGCCAGCTCGGTGACCTGGCGCAGCTCGGCCGTGCACCCCACCTCGTGCAGGGTGACGTCACCGACACCGTTGCCGGCGCGGGCGCCGGGCCCGGTGGGGGCGACCTCCCAGCCGGCCTGGATGGCCACCACGCCGAACTCACGCGGCGCGCCCTCGGGCAGATCGACCAGATGCCGCACCAGGGCGCGGTAGCGCTCCTCGAAGATGTGCAGCGGCAGCACCAATCCGGGAAAGAGCACCGTTGCGAGCGGAAACACCGGCAGCCGTGCGGTCACGCCGTCGAGCCTAACCAATCGCGCCCGCGACGGCGTGGCCCGGCTCACCGTCGGCCACAAGGCCGCATTGCCCAGAGATATCATTCCCGATATGTTGCTGGCCCAAAGCCTTGCGGTGCCCAGGGAGACACAGGCGCTCCTGCTTGACATGGATGGCGTCCTCATCGATTCGCTCGCGCTGGACTTCGCGGTGGTCGAGCGTCTGCTGCGCCGACATGTTCCGGGGGTGGCTGTTCCGCTAGAGACGATCAAGCGGTACTTCCCCTACTCGCTGCCGGACTTCTGGGCCCGTGTCTGCGCCTCGGTCGACGTGCGGCTGACCGACCAGGAGATCACCGACCTGGTCCGTAGCCACGAGGAGGAACGGCTCTCGGCCGTCGCCGACGTGCACGCTGGGGTCCCCGAACTCCTGCGGGACGCCCGGTCGGCGGGCCTGCGGTTGGCGGTGGTGTCCAACAACCCCAAGCGCGACGTCGAGCGGATACTCGCCTCGGTGAAGCTGCGTGATCTGGTCGATGCCGTTGTAGGCAATGACGCGCCGGGCATGGAGCGCAAGCCGGCCCCGGACCCGTACCTGGCCGCTGCGGCCGAGCTCGGTGTCGCCCCGGACAGGTGCGTGGCCATCGAGGATTCCGTGCTGGGCCTCCAAGCGGCCCGAGACGCGGGCTGCTACACCGTCGGCGTGGCAACCGGGGCCAGCAGCCTGGACGAGCTGTCTGGCTCGGGGCTCGCGGACCGTTGTCACCGGGACCTGCGGCCGAACATGGTCTCGCTGGGGCGGGAGGGCATCACGCGTAAGTCGCTCGACACGCCGAACGACTTCGTCAGCCACATGGTCGAGCACATCGCCTGGCGGCTCGGTTGTTCCATCGAACTGCGCTGGAACAACGATGACTGGCGCGGGCTCGGGACGGCGCTGGGAACGGAGATCGCCCGGATCCCGCGGCTGAGCGACAGCGCGGCGGCGCTGGGCATGATCGACGACGGCAGTGCCGAGGTGCAGCTCCGGGTCGACCCGGAAGGTGGTGCGTCTTTCCACGCGTCACCGCAGGTCGACTTGGACTGGTTCCTGTCGGTCCGCTGCGAGCAGTTGTCGCACGGTGCGCCCCTGGTCGACCTCCTAGACGCCTTGGGCCGCGCCGCCGGGCTGTGGATCACCGTCACGGTCGCGAGCTTCGAGGACCCGCACCACACCTGGGAGGGCGTCTACCGGGCCGTCGGCATCGCGCTCGACCGGATGTGCAACCCGCTGACCGAGGAGAGCACGGCGGCGGCGGCGGTGACCAGTTCGCTTCCCGAGCACAGCGGTGAGCGCGCCGTCGAGCGCGGCTGGCGGGTGGAGTCGCTGTCAACCGGTTCGGTCCGGCTGAGCCGGGCGACCGCCGAGAGCGTGGTGGCGGTCGAGGTGTCAATGGGCGATCCGGGTGCCGACGTGTTCATCGAGGTCGCCGACTCGGTCCGGGTCACCGGCTTCGCCGGTTTGGTGGACGCCTTCGCGCGTGAAGCTGGCTTGCGGGTTTCGGTGCGCTTCGAGGCGACCCGGCTCAGCTCCAGCCACGTGGTCACCGAGGACGTCGGCCTGGCGCTGGGCCGCGCGTTGCGATACCTCGCGATCGAGCGGATCAGCGAGGTCGGGATCTATGGTGCCGGCTCGAACGTACGCGCCGTGGCCGACCTGGATCAGCCGGTGCGTGTCGGCGTCAGCATGGAGGGCCGCAAGTTCTGGAAGTACGTGCCGCTCGACCAGACCTACCCTGAGTTCCGGCGGTCCTTCCTCATCGGCCACGACCTGTGTGGTGACCTGTTCAGTGAGGACCTGGACGACTTCGTCGACGGGTTCGCGGGCGGACTGCAGGCCAGCGTCATGGTGCACATCCGTTCCGACGTCGGCGCCGAGAAGGGCTGGCCGCTGCTCTTCGCCGCCATGGGGCAGGCCACCCAGGAACTGCTGTCCGTGAACCCGTATCGCAAGGCCTTGGCACCCGGGGTTAAGGCGACGCTCGCGTGACACCCCGGACACGGAACAGCGCGCTGACGTTTCCCGCCGCCGTTCTCGAGGCGAAACCCTACGTGCCCGACTGGGCCGGGCAGGATCGCCGTGGGTTGATGCGCCTGGACCGCAACGAGGCGCCCGGGCCGCTCTCACCCGCGGTGGCGGAGGCGGTGAGCGCGTACGTGCGGGATGCGGGCGTTCACAGCTACCCGGAATATCCCCAGTTGGCTGCCGCTCTGGGGCAGTACTGCGGTGTTCCCGCCAACTGGATCCTGCCGACCAACGGCTCGGATCAGGGCATCGACCTTTGCGTCCGAGCCTTCCTGAGGCCCGGCGCGTCGATGGTGGTGGCACGTCCCGAGTTCGTCATCTTCGGCCACACCGCAGGGCTGGCTGGCGGGTCGGTCGTCGGCGTCCCCTATCCGAGCGACCTCCGATACCCCTACGAGGAGTTCCGGGCCGCCGTCGCGGCCCGCAAGCCCGACCTCGTCGTGTTCGTCAACCCCAACAACCCGACGGGAACACCGGTCGACGTGGAGTTCATCGCGGAGGTCGCCCGGTCGGTGCCCGACGTCCCGGTCCTGGTGGACGAGGCTTATTACGAGTTCACTGATGCCACCGTCGTTCCGTTGATCCAGGAGCTGCCCAACCTGATCGTGTTGCGGACCTTCTCGAAGGCGTTCGCCATGGCAGGCCTGCGGCTCGGCTACGTCGTCGCGGTGCCCGAGGTGGTCGAGCAGTTGGTCAAGCTCCGCAATCCGTTCGACGTCAACGCCCTGGCCGTGGTCGCCGGTCTGGCGCAGCTCGCCCGCCTGAGCGAGATGCGTGCCATGGTCGGGGAGATGATGGGCGACATCAAGCCCGAGGTGGTGGGCTTTTTCCGGGACCAGGGAGTGGTCGTCCACCCAGGCGCGGCGAACTTCCTCCTGGTGCGGCCGGAGCGCCCGGAGGAGACGGTGGTCGCGCTGCGAGCGGCCGGCATCCTCGTCCGCACGATGACTCATCCGCTCCTGGCGGGGATGTTTCGGATGAACCTCGGCACGCGCGAGGAAATGACCAAGCTGATGAATGTCTATCGCGGAGTACTGACCACTGGGCTGGGCCCGGAGACGGAGCGATGAAGGTGCGAGTCAACCGTTACGAGCTGAACGAGCTGTCGGCGTCGGAGCGCCGCGTGCTGATGCAACGGGTTCGTGCCGACTACGCCGCCATCGAAGGCACCGTTCGCGAGATCATCGATGACGTCCGCGAGCGCGGTGACGCCGCCCTGATCGCGCACACCGCCCGCCTGGACGGGGTGACCCTGGCGCCGGAGCAGCTGCGGGTCACCGAGGCCGAGTTCGCGGCGGCGGAGTCCAGGGTGGACCCGGAGGTTCGGGCCGCCCTGGAGAAGGCGATCGCCAACATCCGGCACCACCACCAGGCGCAGCTTCCCCAGGCGACGTGGATGCAGGAGGTGCGTCCCGGCGTGCTCGTCGGCGAGCGCTGGACTCCCATCACGTCCGTGGGTCTGTACGTCCCCCGGGGCAAGGGCTCGTTCCCGTCCGTGATGACCATGCTGTGCGCCCCTGCGGTGATCGCCAAGGTGCCGGACATCGCCGTCTGCACCCCGCCGGGTCCGGACGGCACCGTCGACGACGCCTCACTGGTCGCTGCGGCGCTCTGCGGGGTACGCACCATCTACAAGATGGGTGGCGCACAGGCCATCGCCGCCTACGCCTACGGCACGAAGACGGTTCAGCCGGTCGAGAAGATCATCGGTCCGGGCAACCAGTACGTCTCCGCCGCCAAAAGGGTCGTCTACGGCGACGTCGACCCGGGCCTGCCCGCCGGCCCGAGTGAGTCGGTGGTCCTGTGTGACGGGGCGGCCGACCCGGCCATCGCGGCTCGCGAGCTGTTGGTCGAGGCCGAGCACGGCCCCGATTCGGCCGCGTTGCTGGTGACCCACTCCCGCTCGCTCGCCGACGCGGTCGAGAAGTTGCTGCCGTCGCTGCTCCTCGCTCTGCCGCAGCAACGTCGGGAGTTCTGCGAGACGGTGCTGAGCAACTTCGGCGGCATCGTGCTCACCGCCGACGAGGCAGAGTCGGTGCGGTTCGTCAACGAGTACGCCCCGGAACACCTCCGGGTCCTCATGACCGACCCGTTCGACAAGCTCGCCAAGCTGACCAATGCCGGTGAGATCATGCTGGGCGAGAACACCTCCATCCCGTTCGGGAACTTCGCCGTGGGCGTCAACGCGATTCTGCCGACGGGCGGGACGGCGCGGAGCCAATCCTGTGTCGGCACGTTGGACTTCCTGAAGCGCTCGTCCTTCGCCTACGTCTCGGACGAGGGGGTCGCGGAGGTGGGCCCGACGGCGGTCACCCTGGCCAATTACGAAGGATTCCCCGCCCACGCCGCCGCGGCAGCGTACGTGCTGGAGCGCGCCGCGGCGCGGCGGGAGGCTAAGGGAAGTTGAGCGGAACCGAGGCCGTCGAGGCGTGATCCTCGATCACTCGGCCCAGGTGTGCCAGCTCGGTCGTCAGCTTACGGCGGGCGGCCGAGCGGCGCGCCTTGGCCAGCAGCCGGTTGGCGGCGGTGTGCTGACCGGACGAGCGCAGCGCCAGCGCGTACG
Organism: Micromonospora sp. NPDC005174; assembly: GCF_040608495.1. NCBI lineage: Bacteria > Bacillati > Actinomycetota > Actinomycetes > Micromonosporales > Micromonosporaceae > Micromonospora > Micromonospora sp. NPDC005174. Next base: position 155,086 of record NZ_JBEXIJ010000006.1, read on the forward strand.
CCCGGGAACACTGCACCGCGCTGTGGTGCAGGTGGCGGGCCTCGTAGATCGCGCTCACCTGCCGGTAGGCGTCGAGGTCTAGCTCACCCCCCGCCCGGCGCGCCTCGGCGAGCCCCAGGGTGGCGTGCCCGACCTCGGTCTCACTCCCGGTGTTCCGGAACCGGAGGATGGCGTCGGTGTAGAGCCGGATGGCGTCGTTCAGTCGACCGGTCGAGCGACAGGTCTCCGCTAGACCCAGCAGGGCCCAGCCCTCGCTGCGCACGTCCCCGACCTGGCCACAGCGCTCCAGTCCGTCGAGGTGGTGCCGCTCCGCCGTGTCGTGCTCGCCGACCAGCCGCGCCACCTCGCCCAAGCCCCACAGCGCGTAGGCGTGGCGTTCCGCGTTCTCCCGGGACACCGCCCGCTCCAGCGAGCGCTGGTAGGCAGACCGGGCGATCGGCCAGTCCTCGAGAAGCCGGCGCACCTCGCCGATGCCGAACTCGGCCTCCATGAGACCGGTCTGGTGCAGGCAGCTGCGGAAGGCGTCTTCCGCCTCCCGGTATCGCCGCTCAGCTCGCGGATAGTCGGCGCGGAGGCGTTCCAGTTTTGCCCGACCCAGGCTCGCCCAGCCGGCTTCCCGGGCGGCGACCGGGGGTTCCTCGGCGCGCCCGGCGTGGGCAGCCCGGGCGGCCGCACCGTACTCCCGGTCCGCCTCCGCGTAGCGACTCGCCATCCGAAAGGCATCGGCCCGCCGGTTGTGCATGGCGGCGGCGGCCAGATTGCTTTGCTGTGCGCGCAGCGCGTCGGCCCAGTGCCGCGCCGCGTGCTCGTAGTTGCCCCGGATGCTTTCCTGGCTGGCCATCACCGCGTGCAACATCGGTAGCCAACCGGCCGTCGTCGGGGTTTCGGCCACGACGCGGTCGACGGCGGCCCGCAGCCCTCCTGCGCCGCCCCGGGCGATGATCTCGTCGCGTTCGGCGAACAGCAGGCTGACCGCCTCCTCGTGCCGGCGGGCATCCATGAGGAGCCGGGCTGCGGCGAGCGAGAGGCCGTTGGCCTGCAACTCCCTGGCCGCGCTCAGCCGAGCCCGAGTGACGAGTTCCTGATCGGTGGTTGCCAGCACCGCCCGCGCCACGTTGGAGTGGATCTGTAGCACGCCGCTGGCGGCTTTCACCAGCGGAGGGCTGTGGGTGAGCGCGTCCAGCGTCGCCGCGAACGACGCGATGGCGGCAGTCCGCTCGATCACATCGCGCGCCACCGGAGCGGCGATGACGGCCAGCGCCAGCAGGATGCGTTGCGCGCCCTCGGGCACCTCGGCCAGGTAGCGGTTCAACCAGTAGCGGTGCAGCTCGGCCGGCTCGCCGGCCTCGAGCTGCCCGCGTTCTGCCGACTCCTGCCAGTCCGGCGTACGGATGAACTGCTCGACGCAGGTGATGTCGCCGGCCAGCTCCGTGAGCCACGCCACGGTCGTCGCGGACACCTCGATCCCGTGCAGGTCGAGGTACGGCGAGACTTCGTCCTCGGTCAGGCCAATCACCTCAGTGACTGGGACGGTCAACGAGGGTGGGGGTCGGTCCCAGGAGGCGAGAACGACGAGGGATTCTCCCGCCTCGGCCGCCCAGAGCAGCTCGGCGAGCAGGTCGATGACCCCCTGGGCGTCCGCGCGCTGGGGGGCGTGGGAGTTGTCGATGACGATGACGTGGCGGCCCTGTCGTACGGCGGACACAACGGCCCGCCGCGCGGACGAGATGTCGCGGGCGAACGAGTCGTCGATGCACGCGTCGATGGGTTCGAGGACGCCCTGATGCTCGAGCAGGTGCAGGGCGAGCCGGATCAGCAGGCGCTCCGGTGAGCGGTTCGCCGGCGGCTCGAAGTCGTACCAGAAAACGGAACCGACGACGTCGCGCCGCAGCAGGTCGCGGACCAGTTCGACGGCGACGACGGACTTACCGCTGCCCGGTGGTCCGTGCAGCAGGATCCCGCCGGTCACGCCGTTCAACAGTCCGTCGCGGACCTCCTGGACCAGCCGGCGACCCTCAAGATGAGGTTCGGGCAGCGTCAGCAGTGCGGGAGCGGTACCCAGGCGGGAGAGTTCGGGGTGGGTGGCGACCAGGTGGGTCACCGCCTGCCGCCGCCACGCCACCGCGAGATCGTCGAGGTCGATGCCGAGCATTTCGGCGGGCAGCGCCGACCGGTCGAGCAGCGCGGCGTCGGCGGTCAGCCGCTCGTCCTCCCGAAACCCGACCACCGAGCCGACCACGGTGTGGCTCCGTAGGTCGATGACCGGCCCACCGCTCTGCCCCTGACTGCGGACCGAGAAGGCGATGCGGAAGCGGTGCCGGTCGGGGACGGCGCGCAGGAATTCGCCGCTGAGCGACCCGAGGCCGGCGTGGCCGCCGCCTGCCACCGTGAAGCCGTACACGCGCAGCGGCGCGCAGTCGACGTCGTCCCCGGCCAGCCGACCCGGCGTGCTGAGCGGCAGGTATCCGGACGGCTCCAGGTCGAGCTTCAGCAGAGCCCAGTCGGCCAGTCGGTCGTGGCAGCCCGGCAGACAGTGGGCGCGGGTGGTGACCGTTCTGTGGCCGTTGCCGGTGGTGACGAGGACCTCCAACGGGAAACTCTCGCCAGCGACCAGGAAGCGCGCTTTGACCGAATGGAATGCGGTGATCAGGTGACCGGTCGGGGAGATGAAGAAGCCGGTGAAGACGCCGCCGTCTAGGTCGGGATCTCGTAACCGCACCACGGCGGATCGTGCCTGGACGGCAAGGAAGGTGCTCAGCGCCGAGGCATAGTCCATGGGTCAGGCGGTGGCGGCGGGCGGGACCGCCCCGCAGAGACTGTCGAGATGCCGCCGGGTCACGAGTACGGCGGCGGTCGCCAGTGGGTCGATGATCATGTCATTGGTGCCGGCCTTGGACAGGCTTCCCGCGATCAGCGCGATGAGAGCCAGCTCACTGAGCTGCTTGCTGCGATCGCTCAACCGGGCGTAGCGGACCTGCTCGCAGAGCAGGCGCTGGAGTTGGTGTCGGTGACTGTGCAGCCATTGGGCGAAGAATTCCTGGATCTTGGCGGGGGATGGAAGATGACCGCCGGACAGGATGAGATCGGGATCCTCCTCGCCCGCCAGGTAACCGGCGTACCAGCGACGGAGCGCCTCGTCCGGATCGGCGAGCAGCGCGTCTGCCTCGATCTCAGGGCTGGACACTGAACCTCCTCACGATGTCGAGCGGGTCGGTACCTCAAGCACGATGGTATATCCGACCGGTCGTTGATCTCTTCCCGTGGGGTGCACGCCGGCCTGCGCCCCTGCCACTCCCGGCCGGTCCACTATCGTTGAACCGTGAATCGCTTGCTGCCGACGTTGCTGCTGATCCTGGCCGGGGTGCTGGTGGGTGGGGCGTGGTCGCTGCACCGACAGGGCGCTCCGCGTGGCGCCGTCGTGGTCACCGGGCTGCTGGCGCTGCTCGCCACGGCGGCCGGGGTGCTCCGGCTGATTCCGGGGTCGGGGTCGTGACCGCCGACGTGGTGGTGCTCGACTACGGCTCGGGCAACCTGCGCTCGGCCGAGCGGGCGCTGGCCGCGGCGGGCGCGACCGTCCGGGTGACCGACGACCTGGCCGCGGCGGCCGCCGCCGATGGTCTGGTGGTGCCGGGCGTGGGCGCGTACGCCGCCTGCATGGCGGGTATCGACGCGCTGGGCGCGGGGCCGGTGATCGCGGAGCGGGTGGCCGCGGGTCGGCCGGTTCTCGGCATCTGCGTGGGCATGCAGGTGCTCTTCGAACACGGCGAGGAGCACGGGGTGGTGACCAAGGGCCTCGGGCTGCTGCCCGGCGGGGTGACCCGGTTGGCCGCGCACCGCCTCCCGCACATGGGCTGGAACACGGTCCGCGCGCCCCGGGGGTCGGTGCTGTTCGCCGGGTTGTCGGCCGAGAGCCGATTCTACTTCGTGCACTCGTACGCGATGGGTGACCCGGCGGCGCTGGCGGGCGCGGGCGCGCTGGTGACCACAGCCCACCACGACACCGACTTCGTGGCGGCGGTGGAGCGCGGACCGCTGTCGGCGGCGCAGTTCCACCCGGAGAAGTCCGCCGACACCGGTGCCGCGTTGCTGCGCAACTGGCTCGCCACCCTGCCCGCCGGTGGCTGAGCGCCGACGCCGTCCGTCGTCCGATCGGCGGGCGTCGCGGTGAGTCGCGAGCGCGCGCGTCGGCGGGCGGAACGTGAGGCGGAGCTGGCACGGGAGCGGGCGGTCCGGCAGCGCCGGGTGGCACGTCGCCAGCGCCGCCGCGCGGTTCTGCGCCGGTTGGCGCCGCAGGTCCGACGGGGTCGCACGGGCCGGCTGGCCCGGCACTCACGGGGTGAGCGCGCCGCGATCGTGCTGCTCACCGGGGCGGCGATGATTCTGATCTGGACGTTCGTCGACGATCTGGCGCTGCGTGTCGCGCTGATCGTCCTGTTGCTGCTCGTACTGCCGGCGATCGTGGTGATCGCCCTGGACCGTCGTACCTGATCGAGGAGAAGACCGTGAGCCTCACCCTGTTACCCGCCGTGGACGTCGCCGACGGCCGGGCTGTCCGGCTCGTGCAGGGCGCCGCCGGCAGCGAGAGCGTCTACGGCGACCCGCTGGACGCGGCGTTGGCGTGGCAGCGCGACGGCGCGGAGTGGATCCACCTGGTCGACCTGGACGCGGCGTTCGGTCGGGGCACCAACGCGCACCTGCTCGCCGAGGTGGTGCGTCAGTTGGACGTGCAGGTGGAATTGTCCGGTGGCATCCGCGACGACGAGTCGCTGCGCGCCGCGCTGGGCACCGGGGCGGCTCGGGTGAACATCGGCACCGCCGCCCTGGAGAACCCGGAGTGGTGTGACCGGGTGGTGGGGGAGTACGGCGACCGGGTCGCCATCGGGCTGGACGTGCGGGGTCAGACGTTGTCCGCGCGGGGTTGGACCCGCGACGGCGGTGACCTGTACGAGGTGTTGGAGCGCCTGGACAAGGCGGGTGCCACCCGGTACGTGGTCACCGACATCACCAAGGACGGCACGATGCGCGGGCCGAACCTGGATCTGCTGCGGGACGTGTGCGCGCGTACCGACCGTCCGGTGATCGCCTCCGGTGGCGTGTCCACCCTGGACGACCTGCGGGCGCTGACCACGCTGGAGCCGCTGGGTGTGGAGGGCGTGATCGCCGGCAAGGCCCTGTACGCGGGCGCGTTCACGGTGGCCGAGGCGCTGCGCACCCTGGCCGTGTCATGACTGTCACGCGGTTGGGCTCGGGAGGGCCGTGGGAGCAGAGCTACGGCTACTCCCGGGTGGTCCGGGCCGGTGACCTGGCCCTCACGGCGGGCTGCACGGCCACGGTGGACGGTCGGGTGGTGCATGTCGGGGACGCGGCCGCGCAGACCGCGCAGGCGTTGCGGATCGGGTTGGATGCGCTGGCCGAGGTGGGCGCGGGGCCGGGTGACGTGGTGCGGACCCGGATGTACGTGACCGACCGGCTGCACGCCGACGAGGTGGGCCGGGCGCACAACGCCGTCTTCGGCGCAGTCCGGCCGGTGGCGACGCTGGTGGTCGTCGCCGGTCTGCTCGATCCGGAGCACCTGGTCGAGGTGGAGTTGGAGGCGTACGTCGGCGACCGCTGACCGCGTCGGTGGCGGTCGTCACGGCCGCACTCCGCACCGATCGGTTGTGCACAACTTAATTGCGGGCTACGGTTCAACGGTGACCGATGACCTGGTGCTGCGCCGGCAGGTGTGCTTCGCGCTCTACGCCGCGTCGCGCGCCCTCACCGACGTGTACCGGCCGATCCTCGACGAGGCCGGGCTGACCTACCCGCAGTACCTGGTGCTGCTGGTGCTCTGGGAACGCCCCGACGACCCGCCCACGGTGTCCGAGCTGGGCACCGAGCTGCGGCTCGACTCCGGCACCCTCTCGCCGCTGCTCAAGCGGCTGGAGAACGCCGGACTGGTGGCGCGCCAGCGTTCGGCGCGCGACGAACGGCTGGTCGAGGTCAGCCTCACCGAGCAGGGTCGGGCGCTGCGCGAGCGGCTGTGCGGCGTCCCGCTGCGGATCGCGCAGGCCACCGGGCTGGGCATCGACGAGCTTGTCGCGCTGCGCGACACCCTCACCCGGGTCACCGAGACCATCCACCGACAGAAGGAGCAGTGACCACCATGCAGGTTCTCTACACCGCGTCCGCGACCGCCACCGGTGACGGCCGCGACGGCCACGTCGAGACCTCCGACGGCACGTTCGCCCTGGACCTGGCGTCGCCGAAGGAGCTGGGTGGCGCGGGTGGCGCCGCCAACCCGGAGCAGCTCTTCGCCGCCGGCTACGCGGCCTGCTTCCACAGCGCCCTGCGCATCGTCGGCCGCCGCGCCAAGGCCGACGTGACCGGCTCCGTCGTCTCCGCCGAGGTCGGCATCGGTCCCAACGGCAGCGGTGGCTTCGGGCTCACCGCGCAGCTCGTCGTCGACCTGCCGGCCGTTCCTCGGGAGACCGCCGAGCAGCTCGTCGAGCAGGCTCACCAGGTCTGCCCGTACTCGAACGCCACCCGCGGCAACATCGACGTCGCGCTGACCGTCCGCGAGACCCTGGCCGCCTGACCGGCGCGGACCCCGCCCCCATCCGCGTACGAGAGGACGACCACCCCATGACCAGCAATCGCGAGATCCACCTGGCCCGCCGCCCCGAAGGCTGGCCCACCGAGGACACCTTCCGGCTCGTCGAGACCGACGTCCCGACGCCCGGACCGGGCCAGATCGTGGTCCGCAACCAGTACGTCTCCGTCGACCCGTACATGCGGGGACGGATGAACGACGTCAAGTCGTACGTGCCGCCGTTCGCGCTCGACGCCCCGCTCGACGGGGCCGCCGTCGGCGAGGTGGTGGCCAGCGAGTCACCCGACATCTCCGTGGGCGACACCGTCCTGCACGGGCTCGGCTGGCGGGAGTACGCGCTGCTCGACGCCAACCGTGCGCGCACGGTCGACGCGAGCATCGCCCCGGCCAGCGCGTACCTGAGCGTGCTCGGCATGCCCGGCCTGACCGCGTACGCCGGCCTGCTGGAGGTCGCCGCCCTGAAGCCCGGCGAGACGGTCTTCGTCTCCGCCGCGGCCGGCTCGGTCGGCAGCCTGGTGGGCCAGATCGCCAAGCTCAAGGGCGCGGGCCGGGTCATCGGCAGCGCCGGCTCGGCCGCAAAGGTCGAGCGGCTCCGGGCGCTCGGCTTCGACGCCGCGTTCGACTACCACGACGGGCCGGTCCGCGACTCGTTGCGCACGGCTGCTCCGGACGGCATCGACGTGTACTTCGACAACGTCGGCGGCGACCACCTGGAGGCGGCGATCTCGGCCATGAACCTGCACGGCCGGGTCGCGATCTGCGGCATGATCGCGCAGTACAACGCCACCGAGCCGCCGGCCGCGCCGCGCAACCTGGCGCTGGTCATCGGCAAGCGGCTCACCCTGCGCGGGTTCCTGGTCAACGACCACAACGACGTGCGCGCGACGTTTGTCCAGGACGTGGCCGGCTGGCTGCGCGAGGGCAAGCTGTCGTACGACGAGACGGTCGTCGACGGCATCGAGAACGCCCCGGCGGCGTTCCTGGGCCTGCTGCGCGGCGAGAACCTGGGCAAGATGCTCGTCCGGGTGTGACGTGGACGTCCTGCGCGGCGGTCGGCCCCTCGGGTCGGCCGCCGCGCCGCACGCGGAGGATAGGGTGACGGCATGACGGTGGCGGTGCGGGTGATCCCCTGTCTCGACGTGGACGCCGGGCGGGTGGTCAAGGGGGTCAACTTCCTCGACCTGCGTGACGCCGGCGACCCGGTCGAGCTGGCCGCCGCGTACGACCGGGCCGGTGCCGACGAGTTGACCTTCCTCGACGTCACCGCGTCCTCCAGCGACCGGGGCACCATGCTCGACGTGGTGCGCCGCACCGCCGAGTCGGTCTTCATCCCGCTGACCGTCGGGGGCGGGGTCCGGCAGGTCGGCGACGTCGACACGCTGCTGCGCGCCGGGGCCGACAAGGTCGGCGTGAACACCGCCGCCATCGCGCGGCCGGAGCTGATCGCCGAGATCGCCGACCGGTTCGGCCGGCAGGTGCTCGTGCTCTCCCTCGACGTACGCCGTGCACCGGCCGGCGTCACGCCCAGCGGGTTCGAGGTCACCACCCACGGTGGCCGGCGTGGCACCGGCATCGACGCGGTCGGCTGGGCCCGGCAGGTCGCCGAGCTGGGCGCGGGGGAGATCCTGCTCAACTCGATGGACGCCGACGGCACCAAGGCGGGCTTCGACCTGGAACTGATCGGCGCGGTGCGGGCCGTGGTGGACGTGCCGGTCGTCGCCAGCGGCGGGGCCGGCGAGGTGGCGCACTTCCCGCCCGCCATCGGCGCCGGGGCCGACGCGGTCCTCGCGGCCAGTGTCTTCCACTTCGGCGAGTTGACCGTCGGCGAGGTCAAGGACGCCCTGCGCCGCAGCGGCCACCCGGTCCGCTAGCCGGCTCATCGCGCGACGTCCTTCTGCTCGGTCAGACGCCCAGTTCGGTCGAACGTCGACCCTCGCGCATGCGGTCACCCTTGTCGTCGATGCCCCGCCAACCACAACCTGCGGTCGGGTTGACCACTGGGACGAACGGCGGGGTCGGGCCCGGGAGACATCCCGCGACGCGTTGCCAGCTATGTTCGGTCAGACCTCGGCACGGGCGGCATCTCCGGCAGGCCGAGTCTCGCCTGCGCATACTCGAACATCGCCCGCTGATGCTCAGCCGCAAGACGTGGCAGGTCCCGGACGGGTGTGTTGTGCAGGACTGCGGCGTCAAAGCCGAAGTGAACTCGGACCACCTTTCGGCCCTTGCTCAGGCGCTGTTTCGGGACCACGTCCCAGGTGTAGAACGGGTAGGTCTCCAGATCGGGCACGCCGGATCCGGCCCACCATGCCCGCCAGGCGCGATCAGCGTCGATCGCCGCTTCCAGTTCGTAGGACACGGCGTCGAACTCATCACGTTCGGCTTTCACGTCGTACATGTGCCCGCACATGTACCAGTTCCACCACTTGCCGTCGTCGGCGACGCCGGCCTCGGCTCCGGGGCCGCCGCCAGCGAGCGGCATGTCGAAGTCCAGGTCCTCGTCCCACTCCAGACCCGTGGCGCGTCGGAACGCCGCCGGCACTACTTCCAACAGCTCCTCGGCATCTGCCACATGCCAGCGCCCCGACATGGCGTCGGGATCGGCGCAGACCGCCTGCCACGAGCGCTGGCCGGCGGCGACGACGGCGAGTCTGGCGTACAGAAAGACGTCGTCGGACATGGGCAGCGCGGGCGTTGCGGCCGGCTCTGACACGTCCCAGACCGCTTGCGACTGGTGGCGCGCGCTGGTGAGTGCGCGCACTGCCTCCACGAGATCGTCGGCGAACTGCCGCACGTCGGCCTCTCCGGCCGAACCAAGGGACTCGACGAGACGCCCGCATCCCTCCGGGCTCGCCGCGTCGTCGAGCAGGTCGATGTACGACCAAAACTTCTCAGAGATCAACGGAGCTCCTTCTGCTGCGGACGCACTGAAGCCTAGTCGGCACCAAGCCGTGCCGCTCCTGCCGTCGGCGTACGGCAAGAGCAGCACGGCGTTGAGTGTTAGCTGGTCATCGCGGTCCAAGCCGCAGCGGTCGCCATCTGGGCGTGCGCACTCATCGGCAGCTGTTGTACTGGCCCGGTGGGCAGTGTCCGTGTCGCCAGTAATACGCCTCGATGTATCCGGCTTCCAGGGTCCGGGCTGTGAACCAGCCGCGGACGCGGTTCTTCACCTGGTATCGGCACCTCGCCCTCATGCTGGTCTGGCAGCTGCCGATCTGGCCGGATGGCCGTGACATACCAACCCGCGAGATCCCGTACTTCCAGGTACGCCAACTGCCGCGCTTGAAGTAGGAGATTTGGTAGACGATGTACTTCGTCAGGCGGAACCGCTTGACGCTCGGAGCCTTGATGTGGGGCCACGGAATGCTCCGTATGGCAGGAGCGACGCCACAGCCCTTGATGACGCAACGAGCGACGGCGTAGACGATTGCGATGATCAATATGTAGACGATGATCTCCGACGCCGCAGCGGCAATGGCAGCGACAGCACAAGGAGGACATTTGCCAGACAGGTCGGTCTCGTTGGCCGGGTCTGCGCAGACGTAGTCGTACGGGTTGCAGCTGCCGCCCTGGACCGGGTCTGTTTGCAGAAATCTGCCGAGTGAGGGGCTGTAGAGGCGGATACCCATGAGGATCACGCCGCCGAGTGCCTCGGCGGAGCGTTGCTTGCCGCCCAGCCATCCGTAACGCTGGTCGGCTTGACCGGCGAGTGGGGCGCCGAACTCCTCATAGTCAAAGAGCTCCGGCTCGGCCAGCGCGGTGTCGATCGTCACCGAGAGGTCTCCGTGCAGGTTGGTCAGCGCGAGTCGAACATCTCCCGTACCGGAGGTGACGGCAGCCAGGTCGCCGTCCGGTCCCGCGACGTTGCGGGCCACAGCTCCGCTCGCGGCGTCCTCAGTGATCCACCGGGGTTCGTCCGAGTCGTTGGCGTAGTGATTGACCTTGGTCGAAGACGTGGTCCAGGTCCCGTCCACCTGCGTCTCCGCGGTGAACACGCGGAACCGTTGCATCGGGTCCAGTGTCCAGGCCTGACGGGCGTCGCCGACCTGCTGCTTCTGCACGAGGTCAGTGACGTAGTAGGTGTTGGCGACGCCATCCGCGGTCGCGGTCGTACGGCCGAAGGCGTCGTAGACATAGCCCGCGTCGGTCAGCCGGTCAGCGGTGTCGTAGTCGTGTGTGATCTGCTCGGTTGGCGTGCTCTCATCGCACGTTCCATCGGTCGTCGGGGCGAACCGGGCGTTGCTTTTCCGGTTGGCCCGGTTGTCGTAGGCGTAAGTCCGGGTGACGCAGCCGTCGGTCATCTGACTGTCGTGCTGGACCCGGTTCAGCCGGCCCAGGCGGTCGTAGCGGTAGCTCTTGTTGCCGCCGGTGTAGTTGTGGGAGGACCACTGCCCGGAGCTGTTCTCGACCACAGATTCCGCGTAGATGACCGTGCCGTCGGAGTCTCGGGTGTAGGTGCGCTCGGTCGCTTCGAGGTTGGCGTTCTGCCGGTCGGTGCGGGTGATCCCGCCCGGGTACTTCATCTGGGTGAGATGCCCGTCCGGAGAGTACGCGGCGGAGAAGGTTCCCGCGATGCTGTCGGTGATGCTGGTGGCCATGCCGCGCGGTTCCGCCGCGCGGTCGTAGGTGTAGATGGTGGAGCCGGTCGGGTCGGCGACTTTCAGCAGCTTGCCGATCCGGTCGAACTCGGTGGTGGTGACACCGCCGTCGGCGTCGGTGTAGCTCACCGGGCGGCCGAGGGCGTCGTAGTCCCGGACGATGGATGAGGTGCCCATCGTGCTGGTGGTGATCATTCCGGTGGTCGGGCTGTAGCCGGTGGTGACCGTGTCGACGGCGACGCCCTGCGACGCCGTCACCGTCTTGCCGATGGAACGACCGGCCGTGTCGTAGTCGGTGACAATGGTGCGGCTCTCGGTGCCGACCGTCTCGGTGTACGTGGCAGGGCCGCCGAAGGTGTCATACGAGGCAACGCGGCGGTCAGGCAGGGCGGACGTCATCCGGACCGGATCGTGGCCCGTGACCGCGCCGACCGCTCTGACGAGACACTCGTTGCCCGCCCACTCCGGCCGGTTGCCGCATGCGCTGTCCTGACTGTTGACACTGGCGGTGTAGTAGATGGTCTCCTCGGCCCGCGCGTCGGTGCCTGTGGAGTCGACGCCGATGGTCTTGACCACCCGTCCGGCGGTGTCGTAGACGGTGGTGGTGGTCAGGTTCACCCCGCCGGTGACGGCGTCGTTGATCCGCGTGGTGGGCTTGTGCAGCGTCCAGCCGGAAGCACCGCCGGCCACATTGTCGTAGCCGTTGCGGGCGATCTGGATGTCCGCGTCGGCATAGCCGACGATTTGGACACCCTTCTTCTCAGTGGTGGCGAGGTGGTAGTTCGCCCCGTCGGGCTTGTTCTCGTCGTAGGTGGTCGTCAGGTGGTGCCGACCGATGACCGTGGCGCCGGCAGGGATCGCCGCCAGCGGTCCGGTCCCATCCGGATCGGACGCACCGTCCTTCAGCACCACGGTTGAGGTCGGCCCAAGGGTGTCGGTCAGATCCATTCCGTCGGTGCTGTAGGTCCGCACAGTCGAGAGGGCGAGGGCCCGGCTCGCCGTGTCCGAGGCTGCGAGACCGAGCTCGTCCAGGTAGGTGGCGGCACCGGGAAAGGTGCCCAGTGCCAACTCCCGGTTGGCGGCCTCCAGCGTTCGGACCGGGTTACCGAACCGGTCGTACTCCTGGGTGTCGATGTGGTTGCCAGGGGTGGCGGTGTTGGTCTCCTTGCCGCCAGTTCCGAGGTAGTGCACGAGAGCGTAGGGATAGCCATTGGTGCCGGGCGAGGCCGGCGTGGCGCTGTTGCGGGTCGGGTTGTCCTCGGGACCGAAGATGGCGGTCGCGTCGGTCGGCAGGTCGACCTGCCCCCAGGTGGCGATCGCCGCCGCGTTCATGTCGTGTGGGCCGCCGGTGCTCTTGGTCAGCGGAACGTTGTACACGACATTCGCAGCGGTCTCACCGTCAACGATGGTCTTCGACCCTTGCTGTAGGCCCGCTCTGCGTATCCGCAGCAGCCTTCCGGCGTTCTCGTCGCCGGCCAGGTCGGTGACCTGATCAGCGGTGAGGGCCTTTCCGTAGACACGGACGTCGTCGATCTCGCCGTCCCAGATGTTGCTGGCGGCGCCAGCCCATTTGGCTCGGCCGATCGCGTAATTGCCGGTGGCGTTCCAGCCGCCGGTCGCCGCGGTAGCGCTCTGCGGCACGCCGTCGACGTAGAGCTTCATCGTGCCGCTGGCGGTGTCGTACACGCCGGCCAAATGGGTCCACCTACCGGCAACCGGCGCGGTGTTGGAAGTTGCCCGGACCGGGGTGGCGCTCGTGCTGTCCGAGGTCACCCGCGAGAAGGCCCACCGGTCGTCGGCGGCGACGTAGTTGAGGAACAAGCCACTGGTACTCGTGCCGTCCTTGGACACGGCTGTCCGGTTTACGGACTTGTCCTTGATCCGGACCCAGGCCGCGACGGTGTAGGACGACGTGTTCGACAGGGCGGCGCCGGCGACGCTGATCTGCTGCCCGGTACCGCCGGTGAAGGTCGCCGCCCGGTCAGCCGGATTGTCCGGGGCGTTGCCCGGGCCCCAGCCGACCCCGCTGGCCATTGTCCCGTTACGTCCGCTGCCAGACGAGTCGGACACTGTGGTGCCGGAGGCCGTGTCGAGGTCCCACCGCAGGGCGGCCGAGTCGACATCCGGGTTGCCGTAGTCGAAACTCCACGGCAGTTGGCCGGGCGGGGTGAGCTTGGTGACTCGGCCGCCGGTGTACCCGTAGCTGGTCTTGAGGGCCGGGCTGACCCGCGGGTCCCACACCTCCCGGAGCTGGCCCTGGTTGTCGTAGGCGTACCTGGCCACGGTCGTGGCCGTGGTCGCGGAGGTCGCTGGATTCCACGCCCAGAGCTTCACCGCGGATACCCGGTCGGTGTAGTCGCCGAAAACCGTCTCACTCAGGCCGGACGTGGGGGCGGTGGCGTACTCGTATTCGAGGACCTCACAGCCGCGGGCGGGCGTCGCCGCGACGCAGTTGTTCGCGTCGTCCACGCCGGGCTCGACGGGGTTGATGACCTTCTTGAGCAACAGCCGTTTACCGCTGGTGTCGTAGATGAGCCGCGTGGTGGTGCCGGCGTCGCCGTTCCAACTCGACGTCGCTGCCCACACCCCGCCCTGGGAGGTGAACTCGGTGATGCCGCCGTCGGGGTCCAGAAGCCGGTAGGCGGTACTGCTGACCTTCTTCAGGGTCAACACCTCGGCACCTGGTTCCGGGGTGAAACTCACTCCGTCGGAGTTCTTCGCAAAGGTGAGCCAGCTGCCGTCGGCCGTGGTCACCTCCACCAGCGAGGGCTCGGGAAAATCGAGGGTGGTGTAGGCGACGTCGGAGACACCGCCGGTCGCGCCACCGGTCCACGAAGGGCCGAACGGGGCGACAATCTCGGTGGAGGAAAGGTTGTCCCAGTAGACCTTTCGTCCTGAGCCGCCCTGCATGCCGTTGTAGAGGCGGAAGAACGCCTCGGTCGCGCCGGCTGGCACGGTCATGTCGACGGACAGTTCCTGCCAGCCGTCGGTGTACCCGGCCATGGCCGATGTGACCTCGGTGTACGTGCTGCCGACCTTGTAGAAGCCAACGATCCGAAGGCCGCGCTGGGAGTACGCGGGCAGCAGACCGGTGGAGCCGGGCACGTAGATCCACCCGGTCATCCGGTAGGTCCGCCCGGCGGTCATTCCCAGTCGCAGCGCTCCGCCGTCGCCCCCGACTGCGACATAGGTGTCGTTGCTCGTAGTGGTAACCGGAGTGATCTCCAGCGAGTCCAGCGGCGTCGCCTCACCCTGCCCGCGCGCGGTGGAGCGGATCGCGGAGGAGGTCGACGGGACGGTGAAGCCGGACAGGTCGGTCGAGATTTGCTGCTGGTTTCCGTCCAGCACCTCGACCATCCGCTGGTAGCCGTCGGCCGGGGTCCGTGACGTCGAAGAGCGGGAGACCGAGAGACCCAACTGGTCGACGTCGGTGGAAGACAGCGAGTAGTCGCCGGTGAGAAGGTTCGCCGATCCGGGACCGACGTCGTCGCGTGCGCCCCCGTTCCCGCTGGAATCGACACTCACCCGCACCCAGGGCACCGTGAAGGCGGGGGTGGTGCCGGTGGCGGTATAGAGCTGTGCGCGCACCTCGACCACGCCGCCGATCAGACCGAGGGTGTCGGTGGCGTTCCAGATCGCGTACCCGCCCAGCGCAGACAGTGTCGCCGGGCTTGCGGCGGTGGCGGTGATGGGCGCCCCGGTGGCGGAGGTCAGGTTCACCGACGGCACAGGCAGGGTCGCGGCGCCGGGGCCACGGCGGTACTCGTAGTAGGCCCGGGTGTAGCCGGTGACGGGCGTTGTGATCTCGAGCTTGGTGCGTTTGACGATGGTGGCGCCGGGCAGCGGCTGGGCCAGCGCGGCGTTGCCGGCATCGAAGACGTACAGGTTTGGGCTGGACAGGTTGCCGGCCGAGTCTTTGGCCTGCACGGTCAGGGTGCGGTGGCCGTCGCGAGGGCTGAAGGTGACCGTCTTGGTACCGGCGGCGGCGACGGTCGTCGCGGTGCTGTCGTAGTCGAACCTGTAGACAAAAGCGGCGAGGTCCGTGGTGCCTGACGCCGGGGCGAAGGTGAACGTGTCGGACTGACCTGCCCCACCGTGCGGCTGTCCATCGTTGAGGTAGAGCGCTGCAGAGACGAACGGTACGCCCGGCTTTGTGGTGTCTGCCGTAAGCGAAGTCCAGGCCGACCAAGCACCGTAGGCGTACGGGTCCTTGGCCCGGACCTGCCACTCGTACTGTGTGGTGTTGGCCAGATCGACCGGCACCTGCCAGGAGGCGGTCGAGCCGTTGGTCCAGGCCGTGGTGCCGGAGAGCAGCCCGGAGGAGGAGACGGTGGCCAGGGTGGTCTTGTTGCGGATCACGAACTCGGCCTGGAGGCTCTGCCCCGCGTTGGCGTCGGCCAGCTTGGCCGACAGGGTGGGGCGCAACGAGGACGTCCTGGCGCCGGAGCCGCAGGCGGTGTAGCAGGGCGCGACTGCGAGGGTAGACGGCGTCGACGGCGCACTGTTGTAGGTGATTGAGACCAGCGGCGGGTGGGTGCCCTCCGCGGAGTCGAACCGCTTCCAGCCGGCGGTCGTGGTCTCGGACGTGGCCCGCAGCAACACGCTCGCGCTACTCGCATTGGTATCCGCGGCATATTGCAGGGCTCCACCGACCTCGATGTAGACGTACCCGGCACCGCAAGATGAACTGTAACCGCGGGTCTCGGTGGAGGTACCGACCTTGGCACGCGCGACCGGCTGGCCCGTCCAGCGCACCGTTGAGTCGACGTAGTCGGTACGCCAGGCCTCCCAGCCGGCAGCGGTACACGACCAGGAGTGGTAGTTCCACAGCCGCAACTTCGCCGACGTGACTCGGCTACCGGCGAAGCCGGTGGTGTTGAATCGCAGATACGACCGGGCCGTCCGGGACCCGCCGTCGTTGGAGTAGCCGAGCTTCAGGTCTGCCGAGCCGGACTGGTCACTGACGTAGTCGTTCTGAACGAACGCGTCGAACGACGGCGACAGCGACGTGGGCGGATCGATGGTCACTGGGAAGGCCAGGTCTTTCCGAGCAAGGAAGTCCGCGTCGGGGGTCAGCTCCATCACGGCTTGCCCACCTCGGGCGACCGTCCGTAGGCCGACGGGAGCGGTATTGACGTGGTCGCCGGACTGCGGCGACACCTCGCTGTCCCACATCAACGGCGTCTGTGCCTGGCCCACCTGGCGCCCCTTGCTGTTTTTCAGCACCAATCCGCCCATGCCGTCCCCGACCGCCCTCAGCTTGCCCGTCCGCAGCGGCAACGTCAGCTTCCGCACCTGCGTCAGGCCGGTCCGATCCTTGACGACGAAGTGCTGCTCGTAGCCGGTCGCGTGCGCCCGGAAGACCAGGTCCACCCCGGGCCGCACATCCGGGTACGTGATCGTCCGGTCCACAAGCACGGGCTCCGGCAGCGGCCCCGACCACGCCAGACCCGTCCGGTCCGCGCCGACGCCAACAGACACGACCTCGTGCTCCCCGGGGGAGGAGGTGGCGCCGGCGAATGAGAGAGCACGCGGATGCACCTTCGGCGCCACCGACCCATCAGCACGCCGATCGAGGGTAAGGTCAACTGGGAACCATTTTTCGCCCTGTCGCACCCGCACCGGAGCGAGAGACTGCTCCTCGGTCAGCGTGCCGTCCGGGTTCGCGAACAGCTGCGTGGACTCGGTACGCCGATTGGCCACCTCCACCCGGGACCCACACAGCCGGGCCGCGACCGCGGCGGACACCTCGTCGACGCGGTCCTCAGAGCACTTCGGGTTCGCTGCGGGCTTGGGCGCCGCGACCGCAGCGGCGGCTCGCAGCGGCTGAGCGGGTACATCTGACATGGTGGTGATGAGAACCACCGCCATCAGAATCGCCAGCCGTCGTGCCCAGCCGACAAACCCGACACCCGTCAGAGAAATGAATACGCGTGATCGCCACCGATGCGTCGGCACAGCGTCCTCCCCCATGTGAAGCCTCCCTGCGAGGCGGACGGAGCGTACAGTCGCGCCTACGGTGAGTGCTAGACATTGACAGAGGCGAGATCAAGAACTAGCGGGCGAGCCGCTGCCGCCCCAATTGCACGAATGATGCGAGCCGGTATTGTCGGATTTGCACGCGATCCTCCGTCACGCGCAGGCCAAGGAACTGGGGCAGGGACGCCAGCCACCGTCGTGCATGGATTCGGCGTATCCCGGCTGCGAACACCAAGGCTCATGCGGGTTGGCTTTCTCACAACCAAGCCTCCGGCTGGGGCGACGATGCCGGCCTAGGGACCTGAACCCTTAGAAGGCGAGATGCGTTGATTCCACCCATATCGATTCGCCGCCGGACGATCCTTGGACTCGGCTTCGCTACCGCGATCAGCCTTGCCGGCTGCCGGGAGGAGCCGCCCGCCGCGCGGGGCGACTCCCGGGAGCGCGCCCTCACCCAGCCTTGCCTCAACGCATGACACAAACGGCCTATGCTTGATCTGGTATCAGCGCCATTCGGCAATCCGTGCGGGAGACCACATGAGCCGTGACTTCCTGACCACCGCTACCTGGTGCAAGAGCAGCCGCAGCCTGAACGCAAATGCCCAGTGCGTCGAAGTCGCTCTGAATAGGCACGCCGTCGGCATCCGTGACTCCAAAGACCCGTCCGGCCCCTCCCTGGTCGCGACCGCCGCGGCGTGGACGGCTTTCCTCGGCGGGGTCAAGGACGCGAAACTGCGGCCCTGATTCGTCCTACACGACTCATACCAAGGTCATTCGTCGTCGTGTCTTGCCCGGAAGATCGGGGACGCGGCGGCTGGTGAACCGCTGGCGCGCGGTGACGGTGGACCGAGATGGTACGCGTCGTTCGCCACGAGGTTCCCGAACGCTCCCGCCCATGCCCAGCACCGTGCGCGGGTGCCGCAGATCGGGCATCGCCCGTGCCGCTGTTCATGCTCGGCCAGAATCCGCCACCAGCGGTCCGGTAGTTCGGCGGCGGGTGCACTCACCGGGCTCCACGCATGTTCGCGCGAATCGCCGCGACCGAGACCTCTGCTTCGAAGCACCACCCTCCGGCACAATCCGGTACGGGGCCAGAGCACGTGTGCCCTCGCATCCGCACCATGCCGCCGACCGCCTGTTGGTCCACGACCACCGCCCACACCAGCTCGTCGCGGTTGGTGGGATTGGGGGTGATCTCCCATGCCAGCAGGTGAAGCAGGGTGCCCGCAGGTACATGAAGGCTGTCGGTCATGCTCGGCTCCCGGGGGCAGGAGTGACATCACCCAAGACGGCAGAGAGTTTCCGGTGGAGACCCGCTGTGTCAGGTGGGCTGACACGTCGAGCATGGCCGATATGCTGCCCACACGGCAGGCGTGCGTCGTGTGCACACGCTCCTGCACACGCTAGGAGCCGACCATGGACGCTTTCGGGAGGCTGCTCCGGCAGCATCGGGAGAGCGCCGGACTGTCCCTGCGACAGCTCGGTGCCATCATCCATTTCCAGTACAGCCACATCGGCCAGGTGGAGCGCGGTGACCGCCGCCCAACCGAGGCCCTGGCCACGGCCTGCGACCGGGCCCTAGACGCCGACGGGGCGCTCGTCGAGGCGTACCGGAGTGAGCGGGTCGGTGCCTTCGACCTGCACCGACGCACCATGTTGCGGGCCATGACGGCGTTGGCCGCCGCCCCCGCCGTCGCGCCCCTGGCGGGGTTGGAGGCTCTTCGCCACGGCCTCGGCGACGCGGCGACTGCCGACCATGACGAGTGGGAGCAGATCGCGGTCGACTACGGTCACGGCTACTACCGGCAACCCCGTCCCGCGTTGATGGCCCAGCTGACGGCCGATCTGACGGTGCTGCAGCACCAGATCGCCGCTGACCCCGGTGCGCGTCGTCCTGGTCTCCTGCAGGCTGCCGCACGCCTGTCCGTCGTCGTCGCGCTGAGCCTTGTCGCCTCGGGCCAGATCGTGATGGGTCGGCGTTGGTGGCAGACGGCCCGTCGGGTCGCCGACCAATCCGGGGACACCGAAACCGGGGTGTTGGTGCGGGCGTGGGACGTGGTGAACGGTTGCTACGACGGACGTCCACCATCGGCGGTCGTCGCCCTGTCCGACGACGTGCTGCCGCTGCTGGGTCGACAGGCCACGTCGGCGGTGTGCGGGCTGCTCGCCGGCCGGGCCCAGGCACTCTCGTTGGCCGGACGGCATGCGGAGGCGGTGGTGACGGTGCGGCAACTCGTCGACGTCGCTCAGCGGTTGCCAGTTGCAGTTGTGAGCGATGTGGAGTCGCTGTGGGGATGGCCGGAGCATCGGGTCCACCACACCGAATCGTGGGTCTACACGCACGCGTGCCGGCTCGGCGACGCTGAAGTCGCGCAGCGGCAGGCCCTCGGCCTCTATCCGGCGTCGCAGGCGCGGCTACGTGCGCAGGTGCAATTGCACCAGGCTGCCGGGCTGATCCGTGGCGGGCACATTCCCGACGGATTGCGGCACGCCGCCGACGCACTCGACGCGCTGCCGGCTCACCTGCACAACCACTCGCTGCGTTCGGTGGCCGCTCAGGCCATGGATGCGGTCCCTGCGGTGGAACGATCCCGGCCCGCGTTCACTGATCTCGCCGACCGAGTTCGGGCTTAGGCTCCTGGGCCCATGCCTGCGACGTACACCGTGCACACTCCCGAATCGGCCACGGCCGTGTTCGCGGCGCTGGTGCGTCTGTACGCGGTGGTCTACGCGGAGCCGCCGTACGCAGAGGGGCCGGATCAGGTGGCCGCGTTCGCCGCCGCGCTGCCCGCCGAGCCGAGGCGCCCTGGGTTCGCCCTCGTCGTGGCGCACGACGCGGGCGACCTGGTCGGTGCGGCGTACGGGTGGACGATGACAGCTGGCCGGTGGTGAACGCGGGCCGATGTCGAACCGCCTGCCGATCTGCGGGCTGCCGACAAGTTCGCGGTGATGGAGTGGGTAGTGCATCCCGTCCGGCGGGGTGAGGGCATCGGCGCGGAACTCATCCGCCGGCTCCTCGACGGGCGGCCCGAACCGTGGGCGACCCTCGCGTCCAACCCTTCCGCATCGGCGCGCGCGATCTACCAGCGCGCGGGTTGGCGCCAGGTCGGTGGATCGACGATGCCGGACGGCACACCCACGCACCTGCTCGCCCTGCCGTTACCCGTTGCGCCGGCCCGGCGTCGCTGACCCCCGCCCGCGCGCAACGGCGCGGCTTCATGGTTGCAATCTTGGACAGTTTCCGTTAGAAGCGGACGGAAATTGTCCAAGATCTGCATTGGGCTGGGCGTCAGTGGCCGCCGGAGTGGCCCTCGGGGGAGCGGCGCGGCGTGGGGATCGAGCGGACCGCGTACTCCTGCACGGCCGCCGCGTGGTCGGCCTCCTCGAGGATCCAGTCGGCGCTGCCGGGCGCGTGCCGGCGGCTCAGCACCCCCTGCACGGTGTCTACCATGGTGGCGACGCCGGCCCGGGGGCGGCTGCGCCAGAGCTGCTCACCCTCGGCGGTGATGCGGAACCACCCGTCGGCGACGGTGACCAGGCCCGCGCCGACCAGCCGCTGGACCGCGGCCTCCACCTCGTGTCGTTCGGGAATCGCGTGGTTGAGGTGATCGGCGGTGGACAGCACGTCGGTCAGACGGACGCCCTCCGGGCGGCGGCTGGTCGCGGACCGTCGGTGTCGTCCGGCGCCGCTCGCGATGACCAACGACACGAAGATCCAGGCGTCGCTCCAGCGCCAACCGTTCTCCCCCATGCAGTGATGATGACGGCGAGCGACGCGGAAGGGAACACCCACCCTCCAACGAGCCCACTTCCACCAGCGCGGCGTGCCGGTCCGTGAACGGTCGGTGAACGTTCAGGCGGCCGGGGCGCGCGACGGGTCACCGGTAGTGACCGCCGACTCGTCGTCAGCGTCGGCCTCGGCCGGAGGCACCGCCACGAGCGGGATGAAGAACTGCGCCAGCGGACCGATCGCCAGCGCGTACGCGACGGTGCCCACGCCGACCGTGCCGCCGAGCAGCCATCCCAGCGCGAGCACGGTGACCTCGATGACGGTACGCACCAGTCGCACCGAGAAGCGGGGATGACGGGCGACGAAGCCGGTCATCAGCCCGTCACGTGGGCCCGGACCCAGGCGGGCGCCGAGGTAGAGCGCGGTGGCGGCGCCGTTGGCGACGATCCCGGTGATCAACAGGACGATGCGGACGCCGAGGGGACCACCGGCGGGCAGCAGGGCCAGAGTGCCGTCCACCACGAGGCCGACCACCAGCACGTTGCTGACGGTGCCGAGGCCGGGCCGCTGTCGCAGCGGGATCCACAGCAGCAGCACCAGGGCGCCGACGCCGATGGTGACCGTGCCGAAGGAGAGCCCGGTCAGTCTGGACAACCCCTGGTGGAAGACGTCCCACGGGTCGAGGCCCAGGCCGGAGCGGACCATCAGGGCCATGCTCACCCCGTAGAGGACGAGGCCGGCGTAGAGCTGGCTGAGCCGTCGGACCGGCCGCTCCCGGAGATTGCCAATCAGTGCCATGCATGCCACCCTAGGTGCCAATCCTCCCGGAGGAAGAAGCCAATATCCGAGGAGTGGCCATGAGCGGTCAGGTTCGAGGGGTCCAATTAGCGCGGCTGCTGGGGCAGTGGCACGCGCTCCCGGGCCGTCGCCGTAGTCCCGACTACGCCGCCCTCGCCGGTGCGGTGCGCGGTCTGCTCGCCGACGCCCGGCTCCCCCTGGGCGTCCGCCTGCCGGCGGAACGCGAGCTGGCCGAGGCGCTGCGGATCAGCCGTACCACTGTCACCGCCGCGTACCGGGAACTGCGCGAGACCGGCCACCTGGCCAGCCGCCGGGGCGCCGGCAGTTGGACGATGCTGCCCGGCAACCACCGGGTCGCCAGCACCGGCCTGTGGACCCCGCTCGACGACCGGGACATGATCGACCTCGGCGTCGCCGCCCTGGCCGCCCCGCCCCAGCTGCTCGGGGCCGCCCGGGCCGCCGCCGAGGACCTGCCCCGCTACCTGGGCGGCGCCGGTTACCACCCGACGGGCATCGCCGAGCTGCGCGAGGCGGTGGCCGACGGCTACACCGCGCGGGGCCTGCCCACCTCGGCCGACCAGATCATGGTCACCAGCGGCACGCAGCACGCCCTGGACCTGGTGCTGCGTCTCGCCCTGGCCCCCGGCGGGAGCGTACTGGTCGAGTCACCCACCTACCCCAACGCGCTCGCCGCGCTGGCCGGGCGGCGGGCCCGGATCACCACATACGGGCTGTCCGCGGACGCCGGCGGTTGGGAGTCGGACCTGCTGCTGGGCAGCCTGCGGCAGACCCGGCCCAAGTTGGCGTACCTGATCCCGGAGTTCCAGAACCCGACCGGACACCTGATGCCCGCCGCGTTGCGCGAGCGGGTGGTCGCCGCCGCCCACGCCGTGGGCACCGACCTGATCGTCGACGAGTCCTTCGTGGACCTTCCGCTGGACGGAGCCGAGCTGCCCCCGCCCACGGCCACGTTCGACAGGCACTCCCGGGTGGTCAGCATCGGGGGGATGAGCAAGCCGTACTGGGGTGGCCTGCGGATCGGCTGGGTACGCGCCTCCGCGCCGCAGGTGCAGCGGCTGGCCGCCGTGCGGGTCGGCGTGGACATGTCCAGCCCGGTGCTCGACCAGTTGGTCGCGGTACGCCTGCTCGCCGACGCGGCAGCCATCGTCGCCGACCGCCGGGCGCAGCTCGCCGCCCAGCGCGACGCGTTGCTCGACGCGCTGGCGCACCGACTCCCGGACTGGCGGGTGACAGTGCCACGCGGCGGTGTGACCCTCTGGGCGGAGCTGGACGGCCCGGTCTCCAGCGCGCTCGCCCGGGCCGCCGAGGAGGTCGGCGTCCGTCTCGCGCCCGGCCCCCGGTTCGGTCTGGACGGCACCCTGGAACGCTTCCTGCGGCTGCCGTTCACCCTGCCGGCCGCCGAGCTGGTGGAGGCCGTGGAGCGCATCGCCACGGTCCGCTACGACCTGGACCGCAGCGGCCGGCAGCGATGGCCGGAGCCGTCGGTCATCGCCTGAACACCGGCGGACAGCCGATCGAGACGCCGATGGCCCCACACCCGAGCGGGTGCGGGGCCACCGGCGGTCCGTTGCTACAGCTCGGCGAGGGTGCCGGCGTACATCTTGTCGATCTCGGCGGCGAAGTTGCTCTCCACGCCCCGCCGCTTGATCTTCAGTGACGGAGTGATCTCGCCGTCCTCGATGGTCAGGTCACGCGGCAGGATCGCTACCTTCTTGATCGTCTCCCAGCGGTTCAGCTTGGCGTTGAGCTGGGCGACGTACTCCTCGACCATCGCCTGCGCCTCCGGCGAGGCGACGATCTCGGTGTAGTCGCGGCCCTCCAGCGGACCGCCGGCCACCCAGCCCCGAATGGCGTCCGGGTCGAGCGTGACGAGCATCGTGCAGAAGTTGCGGGCCTGCCCGACCACGACCGCCTGCGAGGTGTACGGGCAGATGGCCTTGAACATCCCCTCGATGTGCGACGGCGCGATGTACTTGCCGCCCGAGGTCTTGACCAGGTCCTTCTTGCGGTCGGTGATCCGCAGGTATCCCTGCTCGTCGAGCGTGCCGATGTCGCCGGTGCGCAAGAAGCCGTCCTCGGTGAAGGCGGCGGCGGTCTCCTCGGGCAGGTTGTGGTAGCCACGCATCACCGGCCGACCGCGGACCAGGATCTCGCCGTCGGTGTCGATCCGACACTCCAGGTCGCCCATCGCCTGCCCGACGGTGCCGATCCGCAGACCGGCGGGCGGATTCACGAAGTTGCCGGCGCTGGTCTCGGTGAGGCCGTAGCCCTCCGAGATGGGCAGGTTGGCGGCGGCGAAGAAGGTGGCGATCTCCGGGCTGAGCGGCGCGGCGCCGGAGACCAGCACCCGCATCCGACCACCGAGGCGGGCCTGGAGCTTGCTGAACACCAGCTTCTCGGCCAGCCCGTAGCGTAGCTTCACCCCCGCCGGCACCGGCTTACCGGCCTGCTCCAGCGCGACCTTCTCCTTGCCGACCTGGACACCCCAGGCGAAGATCTTCGCCTTCGCGCCGCCGGCGCCCTGCGCGGTTGTCACCGCCCGGTTGTAGACCTTCTCGAAGACCCGGGGAGCGCCGCACATCAGCGTCGGTCGGATCACCGCGAGCAGGTCGACCAGCCTCTCCACCCGCCCGTCGACGTAGGTCGGCAGGCCGACGTGGATCGCGCCGCAGAGCAGCGTCTTGCCGAACGAGTGCGCCAGCGGCAACCACAGATATTGCAGGTCGTCGTCGCGCAGCAAACCGACGTCGGCCTGCGCCACCGCCTCCCAGCACCAGCCGCCGTGCAGCAGCTCGACACCCTTGGGCTGGCCGGTGGTGCCGGAGGTGTAGATCAGGGTGGCCAGGTGGTCGGGACCGATGCCGCCGACGAGCATGTCGATCAGGTCGGGCTCGGCGGCCAGCGCCCGGGTGCCCCGCTCTTCCAGCTCGGTGAGGGTGAGCTGGGGGATCGCGGCGTTCGGGTCGGGGGTGCCGTCGAAGAGCACCACGTGGGTCAACGCCGGCAGGTCCGCGCCCGCGATCTTGGCGGCCTGCGCCGGGTTCTCGGCGAAGAGCACCCGCGAGGCGGAGTCGGCGATGATGTACGTCGCGTCCGCCGGCTCGGTGGTCGGGTAGACGGTGGTGGTCGCCCCGCCTGCGCACATGATGCCGAGATCGGCGACAACCCAGTCCAGCCGGGTGTTGGCGAGGATCGCGACCGGGTTCTCCTGGCCCACGCCGAGCGCGTGCAGGCCGGCGGCGACGGCCTTGGCGCGCTGGCCGACCTGCTCCCAGGTCAGCCAGTCGGGCCCCGAGTCGTCAGGGGTAGGGGACGCGAACGCGTGCCGGTCGGGGGTGGCCGCCACGCGCTTGAGGAACATGTCCGGGATGGAGCGGTACGGTACATCGAGAGCCATCGCTGTAGCCGCCTTCGGGGGTGGTGGCGTGACGGTCGTCACGTCATAGTGGTTACCGAAGAGTATTGCCTGATACCGGGCATCGGCTAGTGCCGGTGATCGTCCGGCGACCCCGTCGCGCCGACCGGCGCGATTGATCAGGCGTAGCGGGCGGCCACGACTGACCAGTCGTAGGTGGCCCGGACCCAGTTGCGCCGCGCGGCCAACGGCGAGCGCAACGCCTCGACACCGCTGGCCAGCAAGCCCTCCTCGGCCGCCAGGTACGCCGCCAACCCCCGGTTGAAACGGTCCGCCGCCGCCCGCAGCGCGTCCGCCTCGTCGAGGCCGCCCTCCTGGGCGATGACCGTCACCAGGTTGTGCGCGTCCGGGTCGGACCGGCTCTCCTTGCCGTACGAGAAGAGGTCGTTGCACCAGCAGACCAGGTCCACGGCCAGCAGGTCCAGGGCGGTCAGCGCCGGATCGGTCCGCCGGTACGGTCCGAGCGGCTGCTCCGACGCGAGGTCGGTCAGGGTGAGACAGGGGTGTACGCCGCCGATGTGTCGACGTAGTTGGACGTACTCCGTCACCCCGGGCACCCGCCGGCGTTCCCGGTTGGTGGCCTCCCAGAGCAGCGCGAGCAGATACTGGCGTACCTGGCTGACGAACCGCAGCAGCATCGGCGCCCGGCCCTCGGC
Organism: Micromonospora sp. NPDC005174; assembly: GCF_040608495.1. Classification (NCBI taxonomy): domain Bacteria; kingdom Bacillati; phylum Actinomycetota; class Actinomycetes; order Micromonosporales; family Micromonosporaceae; genus Micromonospora; species Micromonospora sp. NPDC005174. The sequence continues at coordinate 180,875 of NZ_JBEXIJ010000006.1, forward strand.
CCGGGTCCGGCGGCACAGGTCGTGCAGCGCGACGCCCAGCGGGCCGGCCTCCGGCGGCAGCAGGGCGCCCGGGGCGCCAGCCCGGTCCAGCACGTCGAGCAGGGCGGCGATGACCGGTGCGAGCCGCTCCGGATCGGCCCCGAGACCGTCCTCGTCGCAGGCGTCGTCCATGACGAAGAGCCAGGAGATCAGATCGGTGAGGAGCCGAAGGCCCCGCACCGGCCCGTCCGGGCAGGCTCGGCCCGCCAGACCGGCGGCGTCCGCCCGTTGCAGTCGATGAATTTGACCGGAGTTGACCAGCCCGAAAGCGCGCGCCCACTCGACGCTTTCGTTGGCTACCCGATCCGTGGACTTGTGGCGCCCCGCCGTGAAGGAGGGTTCCCGTAGCGCCGAGATTGCGAAACTTCGCATTCGTGTGCCCCCACATCGTGCCGCCCCGGCGCGGAACGGCGCGCTGAAGCGTACGGGAGGAGGTATCGGCGCGCATCGCTGGGACTGGGGCATTCGTCCCGCTTGCTGTGACCGATTAAGTGCAGTAAGTCACATGCCCAGGTTGGCGTTGCGCAACTGTCGAGCGGACGACACCGAGCCGTCCAGCTGGACCCGGGCCACCCGCTGGCGTCCGGAGAGGAACAGGGTCAACTCGGCCGGGGCGCCCACCATTCGCAGCCGTTCGCCGCCCCGGCCGACGGAGACCTCGCCGTACCCGGGCGCCTGGACGTAGAGGTCCGCCGGGAAGCGTCGCAGCGTCAGCCGGGCCATCGGGGCGGCCCGCTTCCACAGGGTGGCCTGCAGGTCGCGGGACAGCTCGCGGGGCTGCCATCCCGGGACGGCCCGCCGCACGTCCTCGTGGTGGATGAAGAACTCCATCGTGTTGACCAGCTCGTCGGTCAACGGGTTGCTGATCGGGCTCCACAGCGGCGGCCGACGTACCTGCGCCACCAGCTCCGGGTAGGGACCGGCGGCGAGCCGGCGGCGGACCCGCTCGGCGTACCCCCGCAGTGGCGCCAGCATGATCCCGGCGGCCGCGTCCAGACGGCGCTCGCGCAGCACCAGGTGCGCGGCCAGGTCGCGGGTCGCCCAGCCCTCGTTGATCGTCGGTGCGTCGGGCCCGAGGGCCAGGAGGAGATCGGCCAGCGCCTCGCGCTCGGCTCGGGCGTACCGCGACATGGGCCGATCGTAGGCCCGGACCTTCGAAGCCGCGCGCCGAGCGGGACCGGGTCGTTCCGTGGCGCCCGGACGCCCGGTACGTGATGGTCGACATATCCCGTCCGGGTCGGCAGTGCCGGCCCGCAACGGTAAGGATGAGGTAGATAATTGTGGCTTACGGCGGGGGAGAGCGTGGCGAGCAGGACAAGCCGGGACGTGCTCGGCAGAGGGCTGGGGGTTCTGCGGCAGGCGATCCGGGAACAGCCACGGATCTTCACGGTCGCCGTCGTCGGCAGCGTGCTGTTCGGCTCGATGGTCATCGTCAGCGCGTACGTGGTGGGTGCGGTCGTCGGCGACGTGGTCGTGCCGGCGGTCGCGCGCGGCGAGGTCGGCGTCGGCGCCCTGACGCTGGCGGCGGTCGCGCTGTTCGGGATCAGCGTGCTGCGGGTGGTCGGCATCTTCGGCCGTCGGCTCGGTGCCGGCTACATGCAGTACCGGCTCCAGGCCGCCTACCGTCGCCGGGTCACCCGCCGCTACCTGGACCTGCCGCTGTCGTGGCACCACCGCAACGCCACCGGCACGCTGCTGTCGAACGCCAACTCCGACGTGGAGGCGGCCTGGTATCCGATCGCCCCGCTGCCCTTCGCGGTCGGCACGCTGGTGATGCTGGTCGGCGCGATCATCTCGCTGTTCGTCACCGACTGGGCTCTCGCCCTCGTCGGCCTTGCCGTGTTTCCCGCGCTGTTCGCGCTCAACGTGGTCTACTCCCGCCGGATGGCGCCCCGCCAGGCCCGCGCGCAGCGGTTGCGCGCCGAGGTCAGCGGCATCGCGCACGAGAGCTTCGACGGCGCGCTGGTGGTCAAGACGATGGGCCGCGAGGCGCAGGAGACGACCCGGTTCGCCGGCCGCGCCGGTGAGCTGCGCGACGCCCTGATCGCGGTCGGCCGGCTGCGGGGCGTCTTCGACCCGCTGCTGGAGACGCTGCCCAGCCTCGGCATCCTGGCCGTCCTGGTGGTCGGCGCGTTCCGGCTGCGCCAGGGCGCGATCAGCGTCACCGAGTTGGTCAGCGTGGCCTTCCTCTTCACCGTGCTGGCCTTTCCGGTGCGGGCGATCGGCTGGGTGCTGGCCGAGCTGCCGCGCAGCGTCGCCGGCTGGGACCGGGTGCGCCGGGTGCTCGACGCCACCGGCGAGATGCCGTACGGCCAGCGGGTACTCGACCCGGCCACCCCCGGCCCGGCCACCCTCACGTTCACCGACGTGCACTTCTCCTACCCGCCGGCCGAGGCCCACCAGCCCGGTGCGCAGGTGCTCGGGGACGTCGCCTTCACCGTCCCGGCCGGCCGCACTGTCGCCCTGGTCGGGCCGACCGGCGCGGGGAAGTCCACCATCGCCTCGCTGGCCGTACGCCTGGTCGACCCGGACTCGGGCACCGTCGCGCTGGACGGCGTGGACGTCCGCGACCTGACCGCCGCCTCGCTGGCCGGCACCGTCGCGCTCGTGGCGCAGGTGCCGTTCGTCTTCGACGACACCGTACGGGCCAACATCGCCCTGGACCGGGACGGCATCGGGGACGAGGACGTGTGGGCGGCGCTGCGCCTGGCCGAGGCGGACGGGTTCGTCGCGGCGCTGCCCGACGGGCTGGACACGATGGTCGGCGAGCGGGGCACCTCGCTCTCCGGCGGGCAGCGGCAGCGGCTCACGCTGGCCCGCGCGCTCGCCGGGCGGCCGCGCCTGCTGGTGCTCGACGACGCGACGAGCGCCGTCGACCCCCGCGTGGAGGCGGCCATCCTCGCCGGGCTGCGCGCGTCGGCCGGCGAGCCGGGGGTGCCCGCCGCGTCGATCCTGGTGGTGGCGTACCGCCGGGCCACCATCGCCCTCGCCGACGAGGTCATCTACGTGGAGCAGGGGCGGGTGGTCGCGCGGGGCACGCACTCCGAGCTGCTGGCCACCGTGCCCGGGTACGTGGACCTGGTCACCGCCTACGAGCAGGCGGAGGTCGACCGCGCGCAGGAACGCGCGTACGACGACGAGGTGGCGCCGCTGCCGTCGGGCCTGGAGATCGAGGTGGACCATTGAGTACGACGGTGACGACGACCGACGAGCGTGACGCACGGACGGAGACGACCTGGCAGACGCTGCGGCGGGGGCTGGCCCTCTCACCGGAGCTGCGGACCGGCCTGGCCGCCACCCTGGCCCTGGCCCTGGTCTACATGGTGGGCCGGGTGGCCGTTCCGGTGGCGGTGCAGCAGGGCATCGACCGCGGCATCGTCGGTGGCCTGAGGCTGGACGTCGTCTGGTCGGTGGTGGTGGTCACCGCGGCGATCCTCGTGGTCACCACGGCCTGCGGCTACCTGATGATGCGCCGGCTGTTCACGGTCAGCGAGACGGCGTTGGCGAACGTGCGGACGCGGGCGTTCCGGCACGTGCACGACCTGTCGATGCTGCACCAGCAGTCGGAGCGGCGCGGGTCGCTGGTCTCGCGGGTGACCAGCGACGTCGACCAGATCACCCAGTTCCTCCAGTGGGGCGGGGTGATCCTGCTGGTCAACCTGGGTCAGTTGGTGGTGACGACGGCCGTGATGCTGGCGTACTCCTGGCAGTTGACCCTGGTGGTGCTCGTGGCGTTCCTGCCGGCGGTGCTCGTCATCCGCCAGTTGCAGCGCCGCCTCGGCGCGGCCTATGCGACGGTGCGTCAGCGCACCGGCGCGTTGCTGGGCACGATCGGTGAGAGCGTGGTGGGCGCGCCGGTGATCCGGGCCTACGGCATCGCGGGGCGTACCGAGCGGCGGCTGGACGAGGCCATCGACGCGCAGCGTGTGGCGCAGCAGCGGGCGATCCGGATCAGCATCGTGGGCAGCTCGGTCGGCGAGCTGGCCGCCGGGTTGGCGCTGGCCGGCGTGGTGGTGCTCGGTGTGACGCTGGGCGTGGACGGCACGCTGTCGATCGGCCAGCTGACCGCGTTCCTCTTCCTGGTGACGCTGTTCATCCAGCCGGTGCAGATCGCCACCGAGGTGCTCAACGAGGCGCAGAACGCGATCGCGGGCTGGCGGCGGGTGCTGGACGTGCTGGACGTCGCTCCGGACGTCGCGGACCCCGGGGAGCAGGGCCGGAACCTGCCGATCGGTCCGCTGGACATCCGGTTCGCCGGGGTGCGGTTCGCCTACCCGGGTGGGCCGCCGGTGCTGCACGACATCGACCTGGAGATCCCGGCGAAGAGCCGGGTGGCGGTGGTCGGCGAGACGGGCAGCGGCAAGACGACCTTCGCGAAGCTGCTCACCCGACTGATGGACCCGTCGGCGGGGGCGGTGCTGCTGTCCGGCGTGCCGCTGGCGCAGGTGCGCTTCGACTCGCTGCGCTCGCGGGTGGTGATGGTGCCGCAGGACGGGTTCCTCTTCGACGCGACGGTCGGGGACAACGTGCGGTTCGCCCGGCCGGAGCTGACCGACGAGGAGTTGACGGCGGCGTTCACGGAGTTGGGCCTGGCGGACTGGTTGGACGGTCTGCCCGCCGGCCTGGACACACCGGTCGGGGAGCGTGGCGAGGCGCTGAGCGTGGGGGAGCGGCAGCTCGTCGCGTTGGCCCGGGCGTACGTGGCCGACCCCGACCTGCTGGTGCTGGACGAGGCGACCAGCGCGGTTGATCCGGCCACCGAGGTGCGGTTGCAGCGCACGCTGGACGCCGTCACGCGCGGGCGTACGACACTCGCCATCGCGCACCGGCTCTCCACCGCCCAGGCCGCCGACGAGGTCATCGTCGTGGACCGGGGGCGCATCGTGCAGCGCGGCCCGCACGACGAGTTGGTCCGCGACGCCGACTCGGTCTACGGGCTCCTGTACGCCTCCTGGCTGGAGCAGACCCGGTAACAGGTCGGTGTCCGCGGGCATTCGCTGGTGGACGGGGTGGTCCTGGTGCTCTACGCTCCGGTTAGGTAAGGCTAACCTTTGAAGGAGGTTGCGCCATGCGGCCCAGCCCCGCCGAGATCGTCCGTACCCTCGTCGCCGGTCGCCTGCCCGGCCTCGTCCACCTGGCGCGCCGCCCGGGCCCGCACCACGCCCGGCACGTGACCGACCCCGACGGGCGGGTTCTGCTGCTCGTTCCCGTGGCCAGCCACCTGGGCGCCGCGCTCCAGCCCGTCGCCGGGGGCGCCGACGTCGCGGTGGTCCTGGACGTCCTCGACCTGCCGCCCGCGGCCGGCGCTCCCGGTCTCGGACGGGCCTGGGTGTCCGGCTGGGCCGCCGAACTGCACGACGACGAGGCACGCCGGGCGGCGGTCGACTTCGCCGCCGTCGAGCCGACCGGTGACCTGCTCGACGTGGGCACCCGCTTCCGGCTGTTCCGCTTCGAGGTGGCCGAGGTCCGCTGGGAGCGCGCCGGGGTCGTCCACCGGATCGACCCGGGGGAGTACGCCGAGGCGGAGCCCGACCCGGTGCACCCGTTCGAGTCGCTGCTGCTGGCCGACTTCGCCGAGCGCGAGCCCGCCGCTGTCACCGACTACCTGCGCCGGCAGCTCGGGCTGACCGAGCAGACTCTGGACGGACCGCCACGCGTGGTGCGTGTCGACCGGTACGGGCTGGTGGTGGCCCTCGGCCGACCCGGCGCGCGACGACGTGTCCGGCTGGCGTTCCCATGCCCGCTGACCGGCCCGGACGAGTTGGGCCGGCTGCTCCCGCCGCTACGCCGCCCCGCCGACGCCCAGCCGCCCCGCTGAGCGGCCACGCTCGGCCGCGTTCGCCCGCGCCGGACGCCACGTGCCACGCTGGTCGTGCGCTGCCGGCCGCGCGGTGCCAGCCGCGCGCGCCGGCCGCGTGACAGCGCCCGTCGGTCGGCTAGGCCGGCAGCGGTCCGGTCAGGTACCGCTGGACGGTGGGACCGATGGTCGCGACCAGGGTCTCCGGATCGGCCGACGCCACCGGCTCCAGCCGCACCACGTGCCGGATCATGGCCAGACCGATCAGCTGGGTCGCGACCAGCGCCCCGCGCAGCGGCAGCTGGGCCGGATCGACGTCGAGCTGGTCGAGCACCCGACGGAGCACCTGCGTGGTGACGAACTCCCGCAGCAGGCGCGCGGTCCACTCGCTGCTCACCGCCGAGCGCAACAGCGCCACGCCCGCACTGCCGGCCGGAGAGTCCCAGATGCCGACGAAGGTGCGGACCAGCCGCTCGCCGACCGCGTCCTGGTCGCCGGCCAGCACGGCCGGGAGCAGCGCGGCCGGGTCCACGGGGAAGTTCATGGCGGCGCGGAAGAGCTGGTCCTTGGTGCCGAAGTAGTGGTGCACCAGCGCCGGATCCACCCCGGCGGTCGCGGCGATGGCACGGATCGGGGCGGCGTCGAAACCCCGCTCGGCGAACGCCGCCCGCGCCGCCTCGAGAATGGCCTCCCGGGTGTCCGGGTTGCCGGGTCGCCGACCGGTACGCCGCGCCATCGCCGCCCCTCGCTCGTCCGCTGACACCGCCGGTCGCCCCGACGGTGGGTGGCGGCCCGCGCCACGCGGGCCGCCGACCGGTCAGCCGGTGCGCCGCCGCAGGGTCGCCGCCGCGAGCACCAGCGCCAGCACCACCGCGCCGAACACCACGCCCACATCCCGCCACATGGTCGCGGTCGGCTCGGCGTGGGCGCCGACCTCCTGCAACGCCTCGATGGCGTACGTCAGGGGGAGCGCGTCACTGAGCCCCTGGAGCCAGCCGGCCATCTCGGCGCGGGCAACGAACAGCCCGCAGAGCAGGAGCTGGGGGATCACCACGACCGGGAGGAACTGTACTGCCTGGAACTCGGTGCGGGCGAAGGCGCTGCACAGCAGGCCGAGGGCGACCCCGAGCACCGCGTCGAGCACCGCGATCCCGATCACCAGACCGCTGCTGCCGAGGGTTCGCAGATCGAAGACCCAGTACGCCAGGCCGGCTGCCAACGTGGCCTGCACGGCGGCGGCCAACCCGAACGCGATGCCGTACCCGAAGAGCAGGTCGAGCTTGCCCAACGGGGTGGTGAGCAGCCGCTCCAGCGTGCCGGACGTGCGTTCCCGCAGCATCGCGATGCTGGTGACGAGGAACATGATCACGAACGGGAAGGTCCCCAGCATCACCAGGGCGACCCGGTCGAACACCGACGGCTGCCCGGGCAGTGTCGGCTTGTCGGCGTACATGTAGTAGACCAGCGTGAGCAGGACCGTCGGCACCACCACGAGCAGCGCGATCGTCCGCCGGTCGTGCCGGAGCTGGCGCAGGACACGGCCGATGGTCGCCGCCAGAATTCGTACGTTCATGACGGCATGCCTCCCGTCGACGCCTTCTCCTCGCCGGCCCGGATCAGCCGCAGGAACGCCTCGTCGAGGTCGTCCACGCCCGCGGCGGCGCGGATCGCGTCCGGGCTGTCGTCGGCGATCAGGCGACCCTCCCGGATCAGCAGCAGCCGGTCGCAGCGGGCTGCCTCGTCCATCACGTGGCTCGACACCAACAGGGTGGTGCCGGCCGCGGCCATGGCGTGGAACCGGGCCCACAGGTCGGCCCGCAGCACCGGGTCCTGGCCGACGGTCGGCTCGTCGAGGATGACCAGCTCCGGGTCGCCGACCAGGGCGCAGGCCAGCGAGGCCCGACTGCGCTGACCACCGGAGAGGGTGGCGACCAGCTGACCGGCCGCCTTGGCCAGACCGACGGCGGCTACCGCCTCGTCGGCCTCGGCCCGACCCCGCCCGTACAGGGCCGCGAAGTAGCGGGCGTTCTCCCGTACGGTCAGGTCGGCGTAGACGCTCGGCGCCTGGGTGAGGTAGCCCACCCGGTGCCGCAGCGTCGGGCTGCCCGCCGGCTGGCCCAGCACCGTGACCGTCCCCGAGGTCACCACCTGCACGCCCACCATCGCGCGCATGAACGTGGTCTTGCCGCTGCCGCTGGGCCCCAGCAGACCGGTGACGGCGCCGCGCGGGACGGCGCAGCTGATGCCGTCCAGCACCCGCCGTCCGCCCCGATCGACCACCAGGTCGTGGACGCCTATGGCGTCGTCCATCGCGCACCTCCGAGAAACTCATCATCCGTTGAATTCCACGCTAGAGGGGTCGGTGTCGCCCGCGCAACGCCCGCCCGGCCGACCGCGCCCGCCGTCGCGCCAAGTGTGAGAACGGGCAGTAGGCTTCGGACCGGACAGCAGGTCCGGCAACGGGCATTGCGCGCCGATCGGGCGTACGGCACGATGGCGCCGTGGGTCACGCTCCGTTACCGCACAGCGGATTTCTCGAGGACTGGGCCGCGCGGTTGCGAGACGCCGCCGAACGGCCGGTCGTCGGCATCCTGCTGCGCGGCAGTCACGCCCGGCGGGCGGCCACCGCGCACAGCGACGTCGACCTCGACGTGCTGGTCGGTGGCTCGCCGTACGCCGCCCGTCGCGCCTACCTGGCCGAGACGGCCGGCCGGCTCACCCACGTCTCGGTGGCGGCGCGCGACGTCCGCTCCTGGGTGCACCGGCTCGGCGAGCCGGCCGACTGGGCGTTCGGACTGCCGGTCAGCGCACCGGCTCGGCTGCTCTGGGCAGACCCGCACTGGCGGCCCCGGATCGACCTCCCGGTGCTCTGCCAACCCGCCGAGCCACCCCGGCTGGAGGAGCTGATCGCCCTGCTCGGCAAGGCCGCCGCCGCGCGGGCCGCCGCCGACCGCCTCGGGGTGCGGCTCGCGGTGGCGGACCTGGCCCGCCTCTGCCCGTCGGTGCTGCGCCCGGCGAACCCGTCGGTGCGGGTGTCGTCGCGTCGGGCGGCGTTCGCGGCGGCCCTGGAGCTGCCGGTCGCCCCGGCCGGCTACCGCGAGGACATGCTGCTCTGCCTCGGCCTGCGTCCGGGCGCCACCGGGCAGCTCTGGGCGGCTGCCGTGCGGCTGGTCGCCGGCATCCTCCCGCTGATCCGCCCGTACGCGGGGGAGATCGCCGACGTGTCCGGCGCCGACCTGGCCGACGCCCTGGTCGACGGCCGCCTCGACCGTTACGTGGCCCAGCTGGCGTCGCCCGTGGGCCATCGGCCGAAGCCTCGGCGGGAGTCGTCACCGGTGCCCACGCCGCGTGCGGGACAATGGGAAACTGTGCCCGTACCTGACGCGCCGGTGACCGGCGTACCCAGCGAACCGAGTGGCCCGGTGGCGTCGGCGCCGGTCCGTCCGTCCCGGCTCGACCCGGCCATCGCGGCCCAACTGCGCCGCAGCGCCGACGGCCTGGTCGCCGCCGTGGTGCGCGCGCACGACTCCGGCGAGGTGCTGATGGTCGCCTGGATGGACGACGAGGCGCTGCACCGCACCCTCACCACCGGCCGGGCCACCTACTGGTCGCGCAGCCGGCGGGAGTACTGGGTCAAGGGCGCCACCTCCGGGCACCACCAGTACGTGCGCTCGGTCGCCCTGGACTGCGACGGCGACGCGCTCCTGGTCAGCGTCGACCAGGTCGGCGCGGCCTGCCACACCGGGCACCGGACGTGTTTCTTCACCGAGCTGCCGGTGACCGGGGCCGGCGCATGACCGACGGCGCGGTGAGCCCCGACCTGGCCACCTTCACCGAGCTGGCCGCCCGCTGGCGCGTCGTACCGGTCACCCGACGGCTGCTGGCCGACGCCGAGACCCCGGTGGGGGTCTACCGCAAGCTCGCCGGCGGGCCCGGCACGTTCCTGCTCGAATCAGCCGAGCAGGGCGTCGGCTCGGCGGGCACGGCCTGGTCGCGGTACTCGTTCATCGGCGTCCGGAGCAGCGCGACCCTCGTCGAGCGCGACGGCGCGGCGACCTGGCTGGGTCAGCCGCCGGCCGGGCTGCCCATCGACGGCGACCCGGTGCGGGTGCTGCGCGACACCGTCGCCGCGCTCGCCGGCCCGCCGCACGGCCCGGGCGACGGCCTGCCGCCGCTGACCGGGGGCATGGTCGGCTATCTCGGGTACGACCTCGTCCGCCGTTTCGAGCGGCTGCCCGAGCTGACCGAGGACGACCTCGGCGTGCCGGAGCTGGGCATGATGCTGGCGACCGACCTGGTGGTGCTCGACCACTACGACGGCTCCGCGATCCTGGTCGCCAACGCGGTGCTGCCGCCCCTGGACGCCCCGGGCCGCGACGCGCACGTCACCGCCGCGTACCACCACGCGGTGGGCCGGCTCGACGCGATGACCACCGCGCTGTCCCGGCCCATCCCGCCGATGATCTCGACGGTCGAGCGTCCACCGGCCGGCGAGGTGCTCTGTCGTACGCCCGAGGGTGGTTACCTGAAGGCGGTGGACGCGGCCAAGGAGGCGATCCGGGCCGGCGAGTGCTTCCAGATCGTGCTGTCCCAGCGGTTCGAGCGGGCGACGCGCGCCGACCCGCTGGACGTCTACCGGGTGCTGCGCACCAGCAACCCCAGCCCGTACATGTACCTGCTGCGCTTCGACGGGTTCGACATCGTCGGCTCGTCGCCGGAGGCGCACTTGAAGGTGACCGCCGGTGCGGACGGGCGGCGACGGGCGCTGCTGCACCCCATCGCGGGCACCCGGCCGCGCGGCGGCACCGCCACGGCCGACGCCGGGCTCGCCGCCGAGCTGCTCGCCGACCCCAAGGAGCGGGCCGAGCACGTGATGCTCGTCGACCTGGGCCGCAACGACCTGGGTCGGGTCTGCGAGCCGGGCAGCGTCCAGGTGCCGGAGTTCGCGACCATCGAGCGGTACAGCCACGTGATGCACATCGTCTCCACCGTGACCGGCACGCTGCGTGACGACCGTTCCGCGTTCGACGCGCTCGCCGCGACCTTCCCGGCCGGAACGCTCTCCGGCGCGCCCAAGGTCCGGGCCATGGAGATCATCGAGGAGTTGGAACCGGTTCGCCGGGGCGTCTACGGCGGCACGGTCGGCTACTTCGGCTTCGGCGGCGACCTGGACATGGCGATCGCCATCCGGACCGCGCTGATCCGCGACGGCCGCGCCTACGTACAGGCCGGCGCGGGGGTGGTCGCCGACTCGGAACCGGCGGCCGAGGAGCAGGAGACCCGCGACAAGGCCGCCGCCGTGCTGGCGGCGATCGCCGCGGCCGAAACGCTGCGGGCGGCTCGGTGAGCGCGAGGAGTGCAGCGCAGCGGAGCCCCGCAGTCGCGAACGAAAGGCAAGTCCGGTGAGCGCGAGGAGTGCAGCGCAGCGGAGCCCCGCAGTCGCGAACGAAAGGCAATTCCGGTGAGCGCGAGGGGTCGGCGTGAGCTGACGTACGCGATGCTGCTGTGTCTTGCCGGCGCGGCCCTGGCGCTGTGGGCGGCGACCCGGGGCTGGTCGGTCGAGGTGACCGCGCGGCCGGCGCCGCTGCCGCCGGTGCGCGCGGCCCGCAGCGGCGCCGCCCTGCTGCCGTGGCTGCCGGCGTTGGCGCTGGTGGCGCTGGCCGGCGGCGGCGCGGTGCTGGCGACCCGGGGTCGGGTACGGCGGCTGCTGGGTGTGCTGCTCGGAGTTCTGGGCCTGGCGGTGGCGGCCGGCGCCGCCTACGGGCTGGTCGCCGATCTCGGGGGTGTGGTCAGCCGGCAGTGGCCAGCGCTCTGCCTGGTCGGCGGTCTGCTCGTCGCCCTGGGTGGCGGGTGGACGGCGCTGCGGGGTGGCGGGTGGCCGGCGATGGGTGCCCGGTACGAGCGGCCGGCGCGGACCGTCACGGAGAGTAAGCCGACGACGGCTACCGCTGCGGGCCCGATGGCCGGCCGGCGCACCACCGAGGCGTGGGACGCGTTGGACCGGGGTGAGGACCCGACCGCCGGCTGATCAGCCGACCGGCTGTCGTTCGCGCTGCGGACGGGTGGCGTCGGCGCGGGCGGCGGTCAGCTCGGACACCAGGCGGTCCAGCTCGGCGCGTCGGTCGGCGCGGGCCCGGTCGGCGCAGACCGCCTCCCAGGCGTTGCCACGTGCCGTGCGCATCCGGCCGTCGCCGACGACGGCCCGCTCCAGGGTGTGCACCACCCCGACGGCGAGCGAAGCCATGGTCCGGGAGATGGTGGTCAGTCCGATGCTGGAGTTCGACTCGGCAATGTTCATGGCTCACTCCGCACGAGGAGTTCGGCGACGGTCGGGCAGGCGCTTCGTCGAGTCTGCCCGAGGACGATGGTCGACGGCCGACGTTTCGCCGGGGTGACCGCCCGGTCAACTGTCCCGCCACACCCGCGACCTGGGACCGGCCGTTCGGCCTTGAGCTTGCTCACAGCATCGACCGCTGTCGCTCCCGACGAGCGGCGATCCGCGAGGGGTGGCATGATCGATGGGTCGGCCCGGTTCGACCGGAGTCGCCGGGCTCTCGTCGTGTGACGGCGATCGATACCGGAGGTGGCGCTGCGTGACATCCCGTTCACGGCAAGTCGGCCATTATGCCGCAGCCCTTTTCGTGAGCAGCGCCATACCCCCGGCTCCCGGCCTCGGTCGGCTGCCCCTAGCATCGGCCCATGACACCCGGAGAGGGGAGTCCGTTGGTGACTGCTGAGCATGCGCACGCGGAGGGGGACGAGGCCGGTCAGGCAGCGTCCGTAAGCGTGCTCGACGAGATCCTGGCTGGCGTGCGCGAGGACGTCGCCCGTCGCCAGGAGCAGGTTCCGTTGGAGCGGATCCGTGAACTGGCCGCGGCCGCGCCGCCGCCGCTGGACGCGTACGCGGCGTTGCGTAAGCCTGGCGTCGCGGTCATCGCCGAGGTCAAGCGCTCCTCGCCGTCCAAGGGCCGGCTGGCCGAGATCGCCGATCCGGCCGACCTCGCCGTCGACTACGCGGCGGGCGGCGCGCGGGCCATCAGCGTCCTGACCGAGGGGCGCTGGTTCGGCGGTTCGCTGGACGACCTGGCAGCCGTCCGGGCCGCGGTCACCGTGCCGGTGCTGCGCAAGGACTTCGTGGTCTCCAGCTACCAGGTGCACGAGGCGCGTGCGCACGGCGCCGACCTGGTCCTGCTGATCGTGGCCGCCCTCGAGCAGAACGTGCTGATGGGCCTCCTGGAGCGGATCGAGTCGCTGGGCATGACCGCGCTCGTCGAGGTCCACGACGAGGAGGAGGCCGACCGGGCCCTGGAGGCCGGCGCGCAGGTGATCGGGGTCAACGCCCGTGACCTGCGTACGCTTCAGGTGGACCGGTCGGTGTTCGAGCGGATCGCGCCCGGCCTGCCCAGCAGCGTCGTCAAGATCGCCGAATCCGGCGTGCGGGGGCCCCACGACCTGATCCGGTACGCCTCCGCGGGCGCGGACGCGGTCCTGGTCGGCGAGGGACTGGTCACCCAGAAGAGCCCGCGGGAGGCGGTGGCCGAGTTGGTCAACGCCGGCAACCACCCGGCGACGCCCCGGCCGGTGCGCTGACCGCGCCGGTGTGACGCCCCACCGAGAGGATTTCCGATGAGCGCCGATGCGCTGGCCCCGGTGGCCGGTTCGCAGCCCGACTCCGCCGGCCACTTCGGCCGCTTCGGCGGTCGGTTCGTGCCCGAGGCCCTGGTGGCCGCGCTCGACGAGCTCGACGGGGCATGGCGTACGGCGATGGCGGACGAGTCCTTCCGGGCCGAGTTCGGCGCCCTGCTGCGCGACTACGCCGGCACGCCGTCACTGCTCTACGAGGCCCGACGGTTCTCGGCGAAGGTCGGCGCCCGGGTGCTGCTCAAGCGCGAGGACCTCAACCACACCGGCGCGCACAAGGTCCGCAACGTGCTCGGCCAGGCGCTGCTCACCAAGCGGATGGGCAAGACCCGGGTGATCGCCGAGACCGGGGCGGGCCAGCACGGCGTCGCCACCGCGACCGCCGCCGCCCTGTTCGACCTCGAGTGCGTGGTCTACATGGGCGAGGTCGACACCGAGCGGCAGGCGCTCAACGTGGCCCGGATGCGGATGCTCGGCGCCACGGTCGTCCCGGTCACCACCGGCTCGCGCACCCTCAAGGACGCGATGAACGAGGCGATGCGTGACTGGGTGGCGAACGTCGACGCGACCCACTACCTGATCGGCACCGCCGCCGGGCCGCACCCGTTCCCGGCGATGGTGCGGGACTTCGTCCGGGGCATCGGTGACGAGGCCCGCCAGCAGTGCCTCGACCTGACCGGCGCGCTGCCGGACGCGGTCACCGCCTGCGTCGGCGGCGGCTCCAACGCGCTGGGCATCTTCCACGCCTTCGTCGGCGACGAGGACGTGCGGCTGTACGGCTTCGAGGCCGGCGGGGACGGGGTCGACACCGGTCGGCACGCGGCCAGCATCACCGGCGGGTCGGCAGGCGTGCTGCACGGCACCCGCACGTACGTGTTGCAGGACGCCGACGGGCAGACCCTGGAGTCGCACTCGATCTCCGCCGGTCTGGACTACCCCGGCGTCGGGCCCGAGCACGCCTGGCTGCACGACAGTGGCCGGGCCAGCTACCTGCCGGTCACCGACGACGAGGCGATGGCCGCCTTCGAGCTGCTCTGCCGCACCGAGGGCATCATCCCGGCGATCGAGAGCTCCCACGCGCTCGCCGGCACGTTGACGCTGGCCCCGAAGCTCGCCGCCGAGCTGGGCCGGGAGCCCACCATCGTGGTCAACCTCTCCGGTCGGGGCGACAAGGACGTGCACACCGCCGGGGACTACTTCGGCATCCTCGACAAGGAGCGCTGAGATGAGCCGCATCGGGGTGGCGTTCGACAAGGCCCGGGCCGACGGACGGGCCGTGCTGGTGGGCTGCATGCCGGCCGGGTTCCCGACCGTCGAGGGCAGCATCGCGGCCATGACGGCGATGGTCGAGGCCGGCGTCGACGTCATCGAGGTGGAGATCCCGTACTCCGATCCCGTGATGGACGGCCCGGTCATCCAGAAGGCCAGCGACATCGCGCTGGCCGGCGGCGTCCGTACGGCCGACGCGCTGCGCATCATCGAGGCGGTCGCGGCGACCGGCGCGCCGGTCGTCACGATGACCTACTGGAACCCCGTCGAGCGGTACGGCGTGGACGTGTTCGCCCGCGACCTGGCCTCCGCCGGCGGCACCGGCCTGATCACGCCGGACCTCATCCCCGACGAGGCGGCCGAGTGGCTGGCCGCCTCGGAGGCCCACGGGCTGGACCGCACCTTCCTGGTGTCGCCGTCGTCCACCGACGCCCGGCTCGCGATGACCGTCGAGCACTGCCGGGGCTTCGTCTACGCCACGGCCGTCATGGGGGTGACCGGCGCGCGTGCACGTACCTCCGATGCCGCTCCCACGCTCGTGTCCCGGGTTCGTGGGGTCACCGACCTGCCCGTCGGCGTCGGTCTGGGGGTGGGCACCGGCGCGCAGGCCAGCACCGTCGCCGGGTACGCCGACGGAGTGATCGTCGGCAGCGCGCTGGTCCGGTGCGTCCTCGACGCGTCCTCCGAGGCCGAGGGGCTGGCCGCGCTGCGTGCCCTGAGCGCCGAACTCGCCGAGGGCGTCCGCAACCCCGCCCGCTGAGTCCGCGCCGCTGGTCGTCGGGCCTGCCTCCCCACAACGAGCGTGATGCCTGTGAGTCATCTTGATGACTCACAGGCATCACGCTCGTTGTGGATGTGCGTCTCCGGGGCGTAAGTCACCCCGCATGCCGGGCCCGCGGCTGTGCCGTCGGGCGGTGCGGAGTCAGGGCAGCAGCGACGGGTCGCTGGCCGTCTCACCGCGCTGCTCCGGCGGCGCGGGGGTGGCGGTGTCGAGCGTCGAGGCAACAGCACGGAGTACGCCGGAGCGTCCGGCGAGCGCGTCGGTGACGGCTGCCCGGGTCAGCGGGGTGACCGCCTCGGGCAGTGCCGAGGGGTCGTGCCAGGAGAGCCGGCAGCCCGCCGGTGGGTCGGCGTCCGGCCGGCCCTCGGCGACACGGGCGCGGAACACGTGCACCAGGATGTCCGGCAGCGGCCCGGCGCGACCGGCCGGTCTGATCGCCGTCGGACCGGTGAGGTGGTAGACGCCGACCAGGTCGACCAGGTCGATCTCCCAGCCGGTCTCGGTGCGGATGTCGCGCAGCGCCGCCCGCACCGGGCTCTCCGCCGGACGGAGTCGGCCACCGGGCAACGCGTACCGGCGCTCGCCCCGGCCCTGCCGACAGAGCAGCACCCGGCCGGCGGCGTCGGCGACGACCGCGGCGACCGCCCAGGTGAGCGCGCTCATGGACAAAGAGCCTACGGCGGCGCAAACCAGAAGTCATTCCGATCGCGGCGCGGCGGCCCGGGGTGCCGCCGCAGGGGTGCGCAGCGGTAGCGTGTGCACCCGTGACCATCGCCTCGCTGTCCCCCCAGGCGGCCCTGCCCAGTCCCAGCACCGCGGTCTGGCAGCTCGGGCCGGTCCCGATCCGGGCCTACGCGCTGTGCATCATCGCCGGCATCGTGCTTGCCTGCTGGGTGACCGAGCGCCGGATGCGCCAGCGGGGCGTCGCTCCGGGCGCGGTGCTCGACATCGCCGTGTGGGCGGTGCCCGCGGGCATCATCGGCGCCCGGATCTACCACGTGATCACCTCGCCGGAGAAGTACTTCGGGGCCGGTGGCGAGCCGCTGAAGGCGTTTGCCATCTGGGAGGGCGGTCTCGGCATCTGGGGCGCCGTCGCCGGCGGCGCGATCGGCGCCTGGATCGCCGCCCGGCAGCTCGGCATCCCGTTGAGCGTGGTGGCCGACGCGCTGGCCCCCGGGCTGCCGCTGGCCCAGGCGGTCGGTCGGCTCGGCAACTGGTTCAACAACGAGCTGTTCGGCGACCGGACCACGCTGCCCTGGGGCCTGCAGATCCACCGGATGGACCCGGACAACCCGGGGCACGCGCTGCGGGACGACGCCGGCCAGCCGATCCTCGAACCCGGCCTCTACCACCCGACGTTCCTCTACGAGGCGCTGTGGAACCTCGGCGTGGTCGCGCTGGTCCTCGTCCTGGACCGGCGGTTGCGGCTCGGGCGGGGCCGGGCTTTCGCGCTGTACGTGATGGGCTACACCGCCGGCCGGTTCTGGATCGAGCTGATGCGCACCGACGAGGCGAACCACATCCTCGGCGTACGGCTCAACGTCTGGACCGCGGCCCTGGTCTTCCTCGGCGCGCTGGCCTACTTCGTGCGGGTCCGCGGCCCCCGGGAGTTCCTGATCCCGGTCGGCGCGGCGGCCACCCCCACGCTGCCCACGACGTCCGATCTGTCCCAGGTCGACCTCTCCGAGCACGAGACCAGCGCGCGTGCCGCCGCCCCGGACGGTTACCGGGTGGTCAGCGAGGAGCAGTACGAAACCTGGCGGGACACCGGTGTGGCACCGCCGGAAACCGCCGACGAGGTACGCCGCGACGGCGCCGAGCCGCTCGACGACGAGGCGGCACCCCACGAGGCGGGCGACGACGAGACCGCCGACGGCGACCGCGCCGACGGGTCGACGGACGGTACGCCCGAGGCACGCGACGAGGCCCGGGCCGACGCCACCGGCGCGCGCCCGGCCGACCGGGACAGCTGAGCGGAGGCGGCACCGATGCGAAGCGCGGTGGTGGTCGGCGCCGGGGTCGGAGGCCTCGCGGTCGCCGGCGCGCTGGCCCGGTCCGGGTGGCAGGTCACCCTGCTGGACCGCGCTGAGCGGGTCCGTCCCGAGCCGACCGCCGTGGTGCTCTGGCCCAACGGTGTCCGCGCGTTGCAGGCCCTCGGTCTCGGCGCCGGTCTGGCCGCCATCGCCACGCCGCTGCCCGACGGCGGGGTACGCCGCCCGGACGGGCACTGGCTCGTACAGCCCCGGCCGACGCCGGCCGACCGGATGCCGGTGGTGGTGCACCGGGAGGACCTGCACGACGCCCTGATCGCCGGCCTCGGTGACCGGGTCGAGTTGCGCACCGGGGTGACCGTGCGCCACGTCCGCGTCGATCCGGGTGAACGGCCGGGCGTGAACGACGGACGGCACACCATCGAGGCCGACCTGGTGGTCGCCGCGGACGGCACGGACAGCGTCATCCGTCGCCAACTTGCCCCGGAAGCGGGCGTGGTCAGCTCCGGCTGCGCCGCCTGGCGGGCCGTCATCCCCTGGTACCGGGCACCCCGGCTACCCGCCGACCAGCCCATCGCCGGCGAGGTGCTGGGCGCGGGCTACCGCTTCGTGGCCGCCTCGTTGGGCGAGCGGGGCTCCTCGGGTGGCTCCACGCGCGGAGGTATCTACTGGGTGGCCACCGCCGCCGGCGCTCCCCGACCGGAGCCGCCGGAGACCCAGCTCGCTCTCCTGCGCCGCTGGTACGCCGGCTGGCCCGCGCCGATCGCCGCGTTACTCGACGCCACCGACCCGAGCGACCTCGTCCAGCAGGAGGTCCGCGAACTCCGTCCACTGCCGCGCGCCTACGGCTTCGGGGTCGGGCCGGGTGGGGTGGTGCTGCTCGGGGACGCGGCGCACGCCATGCCGCCGCACCTCGGGCAGGGCGCGTGTCTCGCGTTCGAGGACGCCGCCACCCTCGCCTCACTGTTGCGCGAGGCCCGGCTGCCGGACGCCGTGCAGACGTACGACCGGGTGCGTCGTCCGCGGGCGGCGACCGTGGTCCGGCAGACCCGCCGCATGTCCGCGGTGCTCCAGACCCGGGGCCGGTTGGCGCTGCGGGCCCGCGACGCCGCGCTCGGCACGATCAACTCGCGGCTGCTCTCCAGCGCCGCCGCGTCCGCGGCGCAGTGGCGTCCGCCGGCCTGACCGGTCGCGCGTGGCAGGGCCTCAGCGCGGTTCAGGGGATCAGGGCGGCGGGTTCGGCGATGCAGGCGGTGCCGATGCGGCGGAAGCCGACCCGCAGGTAGACCCGGGCGATGTCCTCGCTGCCCGCGGAGAGGAAGACCAGCCCGGTGCCGGCGGCGAGCAGTTCCCGGGCGAGGGTGGCGGTCAGCGCGGCGCCCATCCCGCGACGTCGGGCGGCCGGCAGGGTGGCCACCCCGGCGATCTCCGCGACGTCGTCCACGCGCATCGCCATGCCGCTGGCCAGCGCGCCCTCCGTCGGCGTGCCGGCCAGCGCCGAGATCCGTCGGCCGTCGGCGATGCGGGCCCGCTCCTCGTCCAGTGCGGCGAGCTCCAGCTCGGTGACCGCCGCGTCCCGCTGGGCCGGTCCGGCCTCGCCGGGCGCGGTGCCGGGGACGCCGAAGGCCACGGCCGCCACGGCCCGCCGGGCGGCCACGTCCGCGGCGAAGTCGGGCGAGTCGGCAGCCAGCACCCGCACGGGTACGTCGGAGAGCGTCGCCGGGTCGGGCAGGGCGGCCGGGTCGAGGACCATCAGCGGGGCCTCCAGCACGGACAAACCGGCCGAACGGGCCACCGCCAGCAGCTCCGGGGCCGTCTCGTGCACCCACTCGAAGGCCTCCGGCAGGCCCAGCTCCCGCTGGCGTTCGCGGACCGAGGCCACGTCGGCCAGCGACGGCGTCTCGGTGGCGCCGATCCGGGGGCGGGCGTAGAACGGCCAACCCGCTCCGCCACGGACGAACAGCACCAGCGAGCCATGCTCCTCGACACGGGCGACGTCCCGGGGCACCGAGTCGTAGAAACGTTCCAACCGGTCGAAGACGTCCTTGCGCACCGAATCCACCGCGCGAGACTACACGTCCCAGACTCTGGACGGTGTGATCAATCTTGAGTGGCCTTGCGACCCCAGCCCTAACGTAGACTCAATAGACCCACGGGCCGACGTCGTCCCCACCATGATCCAACCTGAGTGACGACAGGAGGCCCGGTGGCTCAGCCGTACGCGGATTCGACACAGCCGCACCCGCACAGCCCGCAAGCGTCCCCGACGCCCGGCCCCCGCCCTGAGGCCCAAGGCCTCTACGACCCGGCGCAGGAGCACGACGCCTGCGGGGTGGCCTTCGTGGCTGACCTGTACGGCCGCCGGTCCCATTCCGTCGTGGCCAACGGGCTCGGTGCCCTCTGCCGCCTGGACCACCGTGGCGCCCGGGGCGCGGAGCCCAACACCGGCGACGGCGCCGGCATCATGATCCAGGTGCCGGACGCGTTCCTGCGTGCGGTCGCCGACGTCCCGCTGCCGCCGGCCGGCGAGTACGCCACCGGTCTGGTCTTCCTCCCGGACGACGACGCCGCCGAGGCCCGCGCCCGTCGGGTGGTCGAGAAGTACGCGCTGGTCGAGGGCGCGGACCTGCTCGGCTGGCGGGACGTGCCGGTCGAGCCGGAAGGGCTCGGCGAGACCGCCCTGGCGGCCATGCCGCGGGTCCGGCAGGTCTTCGTGGCCGCCCACCGCCTCACCGGCTCGCCCGCCGGGCCGGCCGGCACCCCGCTGCGCGGCATCGAGTTGGACCGGGTGGCGTTCTGCCTGCGGAAGCAGGCCGAGCGGGAGACCGCCGAGCGCGGCGTACCGGCGTACTTCCCGTCGCTGTCCAGCCGCACCATGGTCTACAAGGGCATGCTCACGCCCGACCAGCTGCCGGCGTTCTACCCCGACCTGCGTGACGAGCGCGTCGACAGCGCGATCGCCCTGGTGCACTCCCGCTTCTCCACGAACACGTTCCCGTCGTGGCCGCTGGCGCACCCGTACCGGTTCATCGCCCACAACGGCGAGATCAACACGATCCGTGGCAACCGGAACTGGATGCAGGCTCGCGAGGCGCTGCTGCGCTCGCCGAACGTGCCGGGCAACATCCGCCGGGTCTTCCCGGTCTGCACCCCCGCCGCCTCCGACTCGGCCAACTTCGACGAGGTGCTGGAGCTGCTGCACCTGGCGGGCCGGAGCCTGCCGCACGCGGTGCTCATGATGATCCCCGAGGCGTGGGAGAACGACCCCGGCATGCAGCCGGACAAGCGGGCGTTCTACCGCTTCCACGCGAGCCTCATGGAGCCGTGGGACGGGCCGGCGTCGGTCGCCTTCACCGACGGCGAGATCGTCGGCGCGGTGCTGGACCGCAACGGGCTGCGCCCGGGGCGTTGGTGGCAGACCGACGACGGTCTCGTCGTGCTGGGCTCCGAGGCGGGCGTACTCGACCTCGACCCGGCCCACGTGGTCGCCAAGGGCCGCCTCCAGCCGGGCAGGATGTTCCTGGTCGACACCGTGGCCGGCCGCATCGTGCACGACGACGAGATCAAGTCCGAGTTGGCCGCCGCCGAGCCGTACGCCGAGTGGCTGCACGCCGGGCTAATCGAGCTGGACGACCTGCCGGCCCGCGAGCACACCGTCTACACCCACGACTCGGTACGTCGTCGCCAGCAGGCCTTCGGCTACACGCAGGAGGAGCTGAAGGTCCTGCTCGCGCCGATGGCCCATACCGGCGCGGAGCCGTTGGGCTCGATGGGCACCGACACCCCGATCGCGCCGCTGTCGACCCGCCCGCGACTGCTCTACGACTACTTCCACCAGCTCTTCGCGCAGGTCACCAACCCGCCGCTGGACGCCATCCGCGAGGAGCTGGTGACCAGCCTGGCGTCGACGATCGGGCCGGAGGGCAACCTTCTCGACCCCAACGCGGCGAGCTGCCGGCAGATCGTGCTGCCGCATCCGATCATCGACAACGACGAGCTGGCCAAGATCCTCTCCATCGACGAGGACGGTGACCTGCCCGGCTTCAAGGCCGTCCGGGTCTCCGGCCTGTACCGCGTCCGGGAGGGCGCTGCGGGGATCAAGGCGCGGCTGATCGAGATCTGCCGGCACGTCTCCGAGGCCATCGAGGACGGCGTCCGCATCCTGGTGCTCTCCGATCGGGACACCAACGCCGATCTCGCGCCGATCCCGTCACTGCTGCTCACCGCCGCCGTGCACCAGCACCTGGTCCGCGAGCAGACGCGTACGCAGGCGGCGTTGATCGTGGAGTCCGGCGACTGCCGGGAGGTGCACCACGCGGCGGTCCTCATCGGGTACGGCGCGGCGGCGGTCAACCCGTACCTGGCGTTCGAGTCCGTCGAGGACATGATCGCCACTGGTGCGCTCGCCGGGGTCGAGCCGGCCGCGGCGGTGCGCAACTATGCCAAGGCGCTCGGCAAGGGCGTCCTGAAGATCATGTCCAAGATGGGCATCTCGACGGTCTCGTCGTACTGCGGCGCGCAGGTCTTCGAGGCGGTCGGCCTGGACAGTCGACTCATCGACAGGTACTTCCGGGGCACTCCGAGCCGGATCGGCGGCGTCGGGCTGGCCGGTGTGCACACCGAGGTGGCCGCCCGGCACGCGCTGGCCTGGCCGCCGGCGGGCACCGCCGACTCGGACCGGCTCGAGGTCGGTGGCGAGTACCAGTGGCGTCGCGAGGGTGAGCTGCACCTGTTCAACCCGGAGACGGTCTTCCTGCTGCAACACGCCACCCGCAGCCGGCAGTACGACGTCTTCCGCCAGTACACGTCCAAGGTGGACGGGCTCGCCGCGCAGGCCGGCTCGCTGCGGGGTCTGTTCACCCTGCGCACCGGGGTCCGTCCGCCGGTGCCGATCGAGGAGGTCGAGCCGGCCACCGAGATCGTCAGGCGGTTCGCCACCGGCGCCATGTCGTACGGCTCGATCTCCGCCGAGGCGCACGAGACGCTCGCCATCGCGATGAACCGCCTCGGCGGCAAGTCCAACACCGGCGAGGGCGGCGAGGACGTCGATCGGCTGCACGACCCGCTACGCCGCTCCTCGGTGAAGCAGATCGCCAGCGGCCGATTCGGTGTCACCAGCGAATACCTGGTCAACGCCGACGACCTTCAGATCAAGATGGCCCAGGGCGCGAAGCCCGGCGAGGGCGGCCAGCTCCCCGGTAACAAGGTCTGGCCGTGGATCGCCCGTACCCGGCACGCCACCCCCGGCGTCGGCCTCATCTCCCCGCCGCCGCACCACGACATCTACTCCATCGAGGACCTGGCCCAGCTCGTACACGACCTGAAGTGCGTCAACCCGGCGGCCCGGGTGCACGTCAAGCTGGTCAGCGAGGTGGGCGTCGGCACCGTCGCCGCGGGCGTGGCCAAGCTCAAGGCCGACGTCATCCTGATCTCCGGTCACGACGGCGGCACGGGCGCGTCCCCGATGAACTCGCTCAAGCACGCCGGCACCCCCTGGGAGTTGGGGCTGGCCGAGGCGCAGCAGACGCTGCTGCTCAACAAGCTGCGCGACCGGGTCACCGTGCAGGTCGACGGCCAGCTCAAGACCGGTCGGGACGTCCTGGTCGCGGCGCTGCTCGGCGCGGAGGAGTTCGGTTTCGCGACCGCGCCGCTGATCGTCTCGGGCTGCGTGATGATGCGGGTCTGCCACCTGGACACCTGTCCGGTCGGCATCGCCACCCAGAACCCGGTGCTGCGCGAGCGGTACACGGGCACCCCGGAGTTCGTCGAGAACTTCTTCCTGTTCCTCGCCGAGGAGGTCCGGGGATACCTGGCCGAGCTGGGTCTGCGGTCGATCGAGGAGGCCATCGGGCAGAGCGAACTGCTCGACGTGGCCCCGGCGGTGTCGCACTGGAAGGCCCACGGGCTCGACCTGGCCCCCGTCCTGCACCTGCCGGAGCTGCCCGCCGGCACCGCCCGACGCGGGGTACGCGCCCAGGACCACGGTCTGGAGCAGGCCCTGGACAACGAGCTGATCGCGCTGGCCGCCCCGGCGCTGTCCGAGGGAGCGCCGGTCCGGGTCGAGGTGGCGGTGCGCAACGAGCACCGCAGCGTCGGCGCGATGCTCGGCGGCGAGGTGACCCGCCGCTTCGGCGGCGACGGCCTTCCCGAGGACACCATCGAGTTCGTGCTGCACGGCACGGCCGGCCAGTCGTTCGGCGCGTTCCTGCCGAAGGGCGTCACCCTGCGGCTGCACGGCGACGCCAACGACTACGTGGGCAAGGGCCTCTCCGGTGGGCGCATCGTCGTCCGTCCGGACGCCGCCGCGCCGTTCCTGGACCCCGACGCCGAGCCGGGGCAGCGCGCGGAGGACCAGATCATCGCGGGCAACACCATCCTGTACGGCGCGACCGCGGGCGAGGTCTTCCTGCGTGGCCGGGTCGGGGAGCGCTTCGCGGTCCGCAACTCCGGAGCGGTCGCCGTCGTCGAGGGCGTCGGCGACCACGGCTGCGAGTACATGACCGGCGGCACCGTGGTGGTGCTCGGCGCGACCGGCCGTAACTTCGCCGCCGGCATGTCGGGCGGAATGGCGTTCGTGCACCGGTTGGACCGGTCCCGGGTCAACGCGGAGCTGGTCGACCTGGCGCCGTTGCGTGAGCAGGAGCAGACGCTGCTGCACGAGCTGGTCCAGCGGCACGTCGCCGAGACCGGTTCGGCGGTCGCCGAGGAGCTGCTCAAGCGCTGGCCGGAGGCGGTGGCCGAGTTCACCGCCGTGGTGCCCCGCGACTACCGCCGGGTGCTGGAGATCATGAAGGCCGCCGAAGCCGCCGGCCACGACGTCGACGACGCGGTCATGAAAGAACTGGCCGCGCCGGCTGTGCCGGAGATGCCGGTGCCGCCCGCCCCGCGGGTGGCGGCCCAGGAGGTGGCTCGTGCCTGACCCGAACGGTTTCCTGCGCTACGACCGGCGGTTGCCGGCCCGCCGCCCGGTGCCGGTGCGGATCAGCGACTGGCGCGAGGTCTACCCGCCGGCCGGCGAAGAGCTGGTCCGCGAGCAGGCCACCCGCTGCATGGACTGCGGCATCCCGTTCTGCCACAGCGACACTGCCGGCTGCCCACTTGCGAATCGAATTCCGGACTGGAACGACCTGGTGCGGACCGGCAACTGGGACGCCGCCGTGGAGTCCCTGCACGCCACCAACAACTTCCCGGAGTTCACCGGCCGACTCTGCCCGGCACCCTGCGAGGCGGCGTGCGTCCTCGGCATCGCCGGCGGTCAGCCGGTGACGATCAAGCAGGTCGAGGTGGAGATCGCCGACGCCGCGGCGGCGCGCGGGTTCACCCCCCGCGCGGTTCCGACGCCGTCGGGCCGCTCGGTGGCCGTGGTCGGCTCCGGGCCCGCTGGTCTCGCCGCCGCACAGCAGCTCGCCCGCGCCGGTCACGCCGTGACCGTGTACGAGCGTGACGACGCGATCGGCGGCCTGCTCCGGTACGGCATCCCCGACTTCAAGTTGGAGAAGCGGCACATCGACGCCCGGTTGGCGCAGCTCACCGCCGAGGGGGTGCAGTTCCGCACGGGCATGAACGTCGGTGTCGACGTCACCGCCGAGCAGTTGCGCGCCGAGCACGACGCGGTGCTGCTGGCCTGCGGGGCGTTGCAGGGCCGGGACACTCCGGAGACCCCGGGGCGGGCGCTTCGGGGCGTACACCAGGCGATGGCGCACCTGGTCGCGGCGAATCGGGCGGTCGCCACCGCGGCCACCGACGAAGCCGGCGTGGTGCCCACCGGGGAGCGCCGGCTGGCGCGGGCGGTGCTGCCCGACGGCACCCCGATCGACGCGGCCGGCAAGCACGTCGTGATCATCGGTGGCGGCGACACGGCTGCCGACTGCCTCGGCGTCGCGCACCGGCAGGGCGCTGCCGGCGTACACCAGCTCGACCTGTACCCGCAGCCGCCGCAGGAGCGCGACGAGGCGCGGGACCCGTGGCCCACGTGGCCGTGGCTCCTGCGCAGCTACCCGGCGCACGAGGAGGGCGGCGAGCGCGTCTTCGCGGTCGCGGTGCAGGAGTTCGTGGACGACGGCACCGGCCAGGTGCGTGCGGTGCGGATCGCCGAGGTGACGGTGGAGAAGGTCGACGGCCGACGGGTCGTCACCGTGGTGCCGGGTTCCGAACGGGAGCTGCCCGCCGACCTGGTGCTGCTGGCGATCGGCTTCGAGGGCACCGAGCGGCAGCCGCTGCTGGAGCAGTTCGGGGTGGCCCGCAACCCCCGGGGCGCCATCGACGCCCGGGACGACTGGCAGACCGACGCCGACGGCGTGTTCGTCGCCGGGGACATGCACCGGGGCGCCTCGCTGATCGTCTGGGCCATCGCCGAGGGGCGCGCGGTGGCCGCCGCGATCCACGGCTACCTGGGCGGTGTCGGCGCGCTGCCGGCACCGGTCGGCCCGGCCGCGCAGCCGCTCGCCGTCCGCTGAGATCGTCCGGTCGGCGCGGCGGACAACCGTCGCGCCGACCGGAGGACGAGGCACTGAGACTGCGGTCACCGAATCCGGGACCGGACGTCACGAAGATCATCGTTACGCTGCGATCATGGACAACGAGGAGCGGTTGCGGCGTACCCGTCGCTGGCTGTGGATCGTGCTGATCGGCCTGTTCCTGAGCGGCGTCACCGCGTTTCCGCTGGAGATCGAGGTGCGTTGGTTGCTGCGCGCGCTGGACCCGCTCGCCGGCCAGTTCCCGGCGCTGGTCGGCTGGATCGATCGGGTCCACACGGGACTCGTGACCGCGGACCGGGACTACCCGTTCCTGCTCTACGGCACCGACTGGCTGGCCTTCGCCCACCTGGTGCTGGCGGTGGCGTTCTGGGGGCCGCTGCGTGACCCGGTGCGCAACGTCTGGGTGGTGCAGGTCGGCATGTTCGCCTGCGCGGGGATCGTCCCGTTGGCGCTGATCTGCGGCCCGATCCGGGACATCCCCTGGTTCTGGACGCTCGTCGACCTGTCCTTCGCGGTCGGGGCGTTCCCGCCGCTCTGGTTCGCCTACCGGCACATCCGCGCCGTCGAGGCGAGCACGGCCGCGGCGGCGGGGCCCCCGGCGACCGTGGGCCGTTCGGTGGCGCCGGCGTCCTGAGCCGCCCGCCTGAAGCCGGTCGCTGGTGACGACTCCGGCCCGGGGGCCAGCCCCCCACGCGCGTCCTTTGCTCTGCTTCACTCCACGCAACACCGCACGTCCGATAGTCGGACAACCGGTGTTGCGTCCGTTGAAGCAGAGCAAAGGACGCGTGGGGGAGGGCGACAGGCGCAGCGGTGGTAGGTGAGATCGCTGCGGCGGGACCAGCGGGGACGCGGAAAGGCCCGCCGCCTCGGCGACGGGCCTTTCCGGGTGACGACTGCCGCTAGTGCGACAGCAGGTGGTGCGCCTCGTGGGACTCGCGGATCTTGGCCCAGGACTTCGGTTCGGCCGGTGGCGCGGCCTTGCGTGCGGCGCTGGCCACGTCGGGACGGCCAGCGGTGAACAGCCAGGTGGTGAACAGCTTGTCCAGGTCCAGACCGGAAATCCCCTCGGCCAGGGCCTGGAACTGCTCGATGGTGCCGTTGCCGTACCGGTGCTCGGCCGTCCACGCCGGCAGGATCGCGAAGAACGCGTCGTCGCCGACGGCCAGCCGGAGCTGGTGCAGGGTCATCGCGCCCCGGTCGTACACCGCGTCGTCGAAGACCCGGTCGGCGCCCGGGTCACCGGGCAGCACCTGCCAGAAATCGTCGTCGGCGGGGTAGCTGGCGTAGGTGAAGTCGAAGACCTCCTGCGCGGTGCCCTCGCCCTGCTCCTCCGACCAGAGCCACTCGGCGTACGAGGCGAAGCCCTCGTTGAGCCAGATGTTGCGCCACTCGGCCACCGAGACCGAGTCACCGAACCACTGGTGGGCGTTCTCGTGGGCCACCACGTACGTGTTGGCGCCGCGCCGCCAGAAGCCCGGCCCGTACACCGGGCGGGTCTGCGTCTCCAGGGCGAAACCGATGCCGTCCACCGGCCCGGCCACGCCACCCTGCGCCTCGAACGGGTACGGGCCGAAGATCCCGCTCTCCCAGTCGACGATCTCACCGGTCCGCTCGATGCTGGCCCGCGCGGCCGGCCCGAGCGCGCCCAGCGAGGTGCTGTACGCGTTGATCACCGGCTGGCCGCCCGGCGTGGTGTCGGTGACGATGTCGTACTGGCCGATGGCCATGAAGGCCAGGTAGGGCGCGGTGGGGGAGGTGGTCCGCCAGATCCACCGGGTGCGGTTGCCGGCCTCGGCCGCCGGCGGCCTCGGCTGCACGCCGTTGCTGATCACCTCGACACCGGTGGGCACCGACACGGAGATGTCGAAGGTCGCCTTGTCCAGCGGGTGGTCGTTGCTCGGGAACCACCACCACGCCGACTCGGGCTCGTTGACCGCGAGCGCCCCGTCATCGGTACGCGTCCAGCCGCTGTAGCCGCCGACCAGGGTCTCGGACGGAACGCCGCCGTAGCGCACCACGATGGTGAGCTGCTCGCCCCGGGTGATGGTGCGGGCCGGGGTGACGACCAGCTCGTGCGTGCCCGCGGTGCTGGCGCCGGCCTCCCACCCGTTGACCCGTACCGACTCGACGTCGAGCAGGAAGTCCAGGTTGAACGCAGAGAGGTCCTGCGTCGCCGTGGCGAGGATCGTGGTGGTGCCGGTGAGCCGGTCGGTGGCCGGGTCGTAGCGCAGCCGGACGTCGTAGTGCGAGACGTCGTAGCCACCGTTGCCGTAGTCGGGGTAGTAGGTGTCGCCCAGGCCGGGCGCGCCGGGTTGCGGCACGGCGGTGACGACGGGACGGCCCCAGGCCGTCGGGGCGGCCGAAGCGGACGCGCCGGTGAGCATGGTGCCGGCGGTGGTGAGGGTCAGGGCGGCGGTGGCCGCCGTGAGGACTCGACGCACGAGGTGGACTCCCTCCATCGGGTGTTCGCACCGCAAACCTAATCGACAACTGTGAACGTCGCTGGCCCGACAGGCGCGCAACGTGTCACAACCGTCGGCCGCCACGACCCGAAAGCGCGGGTCGGTTACTGTCCCGGTGTCACCGCTGTCCGTTAGGGTTTCCGCGGACCGGACGGCCGTGGCGTGGGAGGCACAACGTGGGCAGGCTCGCGTCGGTGTACGGCCAGGCGGTCACCGCCCACCGGGCGGCCCGTTCCCACCTGGACGCGGCCCGGGCCGTGCTCGGCGCGGCGCCGCCTCCGACGCCGCAGGCCGGTGGGGCCGACCTCGTCGCCCGACTCGCGCGCCTCGGCGCCGCGCTGGCCACCCCCACCCCCGGCGCGGCCACCCTGACCGACGACCCGGTCGCGTTACGGATCGGCGAGGCGTCCACCGAGGACGGCGGGTTCGCCGTGCTGGTGCCGCTCGGCGGCGGCCACCACCTGGCACTGGACACCGACGCCCGGGACGGGCGGGTCGCGGCGCTGCTGCGGGCGGTGGTGCTGCGGCTGGTGGCCACCGCACCGCCCGGTCGGGTCCGGGTCGCCGGCATCGACACCGCCGCGCTGGGCGCGACCTTCGGTTCGTTGCGCCCGTTGCTCGACGCCGGGGTGCTCGACCCGCCGGCCACCAGCGAGACCGAGGTGGCCGCTCTGCTGGACACCGCCGAACGGCACGCCCGCGCCGCCCAGCACGCCGAACCCGCCACGCGGCAGTTGCTGCTCGTCGTCGCCACCGCCGCGCCCGCGCCACGCGAGCTGGCCCGACTCGCCGCGCTCACCCACGCCGGCCCGGCCGCCGCCGTCTGCGTGCTCCTCGCCGGGCATCCGTCCCGGCTGCCCGGCGAGACGTCGCCGCCGCTGGGCAGCACCACCGCCATCCGGCTCGCCGAGGGGTACGCACAGGTCGGCGACCCGGCCGGCATGCCGTTCAGCGCCGACGGCAGCGGTCTCGCCGCACCCGTGCTGCTCGACGGCGATCCGCCGCCGGCGTCGGTCCGCGCGCTCGCGGAGCACGTCGGCGCCGCCGCCCGTCGCGCCGACGCGCTGCCGTTCGCCGCGCTGCTGCCCGAGCGACGCTGGGCCGAGTCCGCGGCCAACGGCCTGCGCACCGTCGTCGGCCGGGCTGGCCCGGCACCGCTGACCGTCGCCTTCGACGACGCCACCCCGCACTGGCTGGTCGGCGGGCGCACCGGCGCGGGCAAGACCGTCTTCCTCCTCGACGTCCTGTACGGGCTGGCCGCGCGCTACTCGCCCGCCGAGTTGCAGCTCTACCTGCTCGACTTCAAGGAGGGCGTGAGTTTCACCGAGTTCGTGCCCACCGGTCGCGACCCGTCCTGGCTGCCGCACGCCCGCGCGGTCGGCATCGAGTCCGACCGCGAGTACGGCCTGGCGGTGCTGCGCGAGCTGCGCCGCGAGGCGCAGCGGCGTGCCACCGCGCTGAAGCGGCACGGTGTCACCAAGCTCGCCGACCTCCCGCGGGACAATCCGCTGCCGCGCGTCGTGGCCGTCATCGACGAGTTCCACGTGCTGCTCGCCGGCAACGACGCCCTGGCCCGCGAGGCGGTCGACCTGCTGGAGGAGTTGGCCCGCAAGGGCCGCTCGTACGGCATCCACCTGGTGCTGGCCAGCCAGAGCATGACCGGGATCGAGGCGCTCTACGGTCGGGCCGAGGCGATCTTCGGGCAGTTCGCCCTGCGGGTGGCGTTGCCCGGCGGCGGTGGCGTCCTCGACCAGCTCAACGACGCCGCCGCGGCCCTGCCGATCGGCGCGGCCGTGGTCAACACCGCAGCCGGCGCGGTCGGCGCGGACACCGTCGTGCGCTTCCCGGACGCGCACGCCGCCGCCGGCGACCTGGCCGCGCTGCGCCACGAGCTGTGGCAGGCCCGGCCGCCGGGCTCGCGGGCCCCGGCGGTCTTCAAGGGGTACGAGGCGGCGCGCGTCGAGGACGATCCCACCTTCGCCGGACTGCGCCCCGGTGGCCGACGTCCCATGGCGCTGGTCGGCCGGACTGTCGACGTGCACGGCACCACCGCACTGTTCCTGATGGACACCACCCCCGGCCGGCACCTCGCCGTCGTCGGCACCACACCGGCCGGCGCGGACGTGCTGCGCGCCGCGACGCTGAGCCTGGCCCGTCAACACACCCCCGGTGACGTCCGGTTCCAGGTGGCCTCGTTGGTCACCGCCGCCGACCCGGTCGCCGCCGAGACCGAGGCCACGCTGCGGTCCGCCGGCCATCCGGTGCACCGCCTCGACGCGGCCGGGCTGCGCGACCGGATCGCCGCGCTGGCCGCCGAGCCGGCCGGCCGGGAATACCTGGTGGTGTTCGGGATGGACGCCGCCGCGCCGGTGCTCGGGGCGTCCGACCCGGTGACGTTCCGCTCCGGCCTGGACGACCTGCGTGCCCTGTTGCGCCAGGGGCCGGCCCAGGGCGTGCACCTGCTCGGCTGGTGGCGTGGCCTGCGCCGGCTCTCCGACGACCTCGGCGGCACCCAGAACCGGGACGACATCGCCTGCCTCGTCGCGCTCAACGTGCCCGGGCCCGAGCTGGCCCTGCACCTCGGGGTGCACGACCTGGCCTACACGCCCCGCGCCGACCGGGCGCTGCTGATCGACAGGCACGACCAGCGGACCAGGCTGATCGTGCCGTTCGCCCGCGACGGGCACGACTCGGACGGGGAGCGTTGAGGGTGTCCTTCGAGGAGTACGCGGCGCTGGCCCGACAGCTCGCCGACCACCGCCGTGCCGGTGAGCGGGATGCCGCCGCCGAGTCCGAGCGTCGCCGTGACCTGTACGCCGCCGCCGACTACCTGCACCAGCGGCTGACCGCCCAGGGCCAGCGTCTCGACCAGCTCGGCCGCGCCATCGGCGTCGACCAGCCGCCGACGCCCGAGACCTCCGCTGCCCCACCCGACCCATGGGCACCGCCCATCCCGCCCACTGCGCCTGGCCCCTCCGCCCCGCCGGCGTCGGCCGCGTCGAGCCCGTGGGCCCCGCCCGGCTCGTCGGTCCCGCCCGGCTCGTCGGTCCCGCCCGGCTCGTCGGCTGCGCCCGGACCGAGGGACGGGGATTTCGCCGGCGCAGCCGGCGCGCCGGGGCGGGCGGGTGTCGGGGCGTACTCCGAGCTGCCGGCGGGGCAGGCGCGGCTGGCGCTGCCGACGGCGGTGAGTTCGGCGGGCGTCGGGCTGCCGACGCAGCGCGCGGCGGTGGTCGACCCGGTGGTGGAGCTGGAGCTGGCCCGACGGATGGCCGACGAGGCCGACCGGCACGGGCAGCAGGCCGAGCTGCTGGCCCAGCGGCCGGCGCTGCTGCCGACGTGGTCGCCGCTGGCGCGGGCGGTCGCCGTCTACGCGGCCTGCGGGGCGGCGGGCGGGGTGTTGATGCTGACGCTGGTGCTCGCGTCCGGGATCGGCCTGGTCGACGGTTTCACCCTCGGCGCGTGGATCTGCGCGGGCCTGCCGGCGCTGGCGTTCTTCGGGGGCTACCTGGTGCTGGGCCGGTGGGGGAGGCCCGCCATGGTGGCCGGCACGCCGCCGCGCTACCTGCCGCTCGGATTCGCGATCTGCTTCCTGCTGGTGCCGCTGGGCTACTGCGCCTACCTGGTGCTGTTCCGCGCCCTGCGCTGACGGCGTTGATCCGGGCTGCCGCGAAGGACGTCAGCCGCCCGCGCGGGCCGACGGAGTCGCGCGCCGCAGTTCGGTCAGCTCGTGGTCCAGCAGGTCGGCCAGTCGCTCGAAACGGTCGGGCCGATTTTCGCGGGTGATGCCCCGGCTGGGCATCTCGACAGTCATCAACAGGTACAGGTGCAGGCGGTAGAGGCTGAGCCGACGCAGGGCGGCCTCGTCGAAGGCCACCGGATCGGTCGCGGCGGCCCGGTAGCCCCGCAGGAACGGGCT
The DNA here is from genome assembly GCF_040608495.1 of Micromonospora sp. NPDC005174. NCBI lineage: Bacteria > Bacillati > Actinomycetota > Actinomycetes > Micromonosporales > Micromonosporaceae > Micromonospora > Micromonospora sp. NPDC005174. The sequence goes on from NZ_JBEXIJ010000006.1 coordinate 213,248, forward strand.
CTCGGGTTCGTCCTCCACCCGTCGGTAGATCAGGGGCGACACCAGGTCCATCAGCGGGTCGCCGAAGAGGAACCGCTCACCGTCGACGATCCCGCGCAGGCGCAGGTTGCCATCGGTCTCGGGTTCGGCGAGCACGTTGCCGTCCCAGCCGTCGAAGTGCAGCAGCGTCGGCCGGCGTACCTCGTCCAGGACCGACGCGTACCGCTCGGGCAGTTCCCGGATCCGGCCCGGGGAGGTGGGCAGCCGGACGTCCCAGTCCGCCGCGTCGGCGAGCAGCCCGTCGAGCATGGCGGTGAACGCCTCGCGCCACGTCGCGCCGCTCGCCCGAGGGCCGTCGTACCCGTAACGGTCGCCGGTCACCCGGTGCAGCGCGGCGATCGCGGCTCCGAAGTCGTACCGGGCCGGGCCGTCGTCGAGGCGCTGCGCCGACTCCGACCACTCCCGCAACGAGCGACCCGGCAGCAGGCCCGTGAACAGCCACTCGCCGAGCTCCGGATCGTTGCCGTGGTGCAGCAGCGGTGGCACGGGCACCTGCGGCGCGTGCGCGGCCACGAGTCGGAAGTACCGCGCCTCCGCACCGCAGAGGCCCCGCTCGTAGCGCAGCAGCGGCGCGTCGGCCGGCGGGGCCACCTTCAGCACCACCTCGCGCCCGCCGTCGAGCGCCACCCGCCACACCGTCGCGAAGCCGCCGCCCGTGATGGGCGCACAGTCCACCATCGAGTGGCCCGCGCCGAAGGACGCCTCCACGTAGCGGCGCACCTGATCACGGTCCAGTGATCGCTGTGTGCGGCTCAGTGCCTCCACCCCGGCGTACCTTCCTCCCCGTCGCGACGCCCGCCAGACTGCCAGATTCGTCGGCCGGTCGGGGTTTCTCGATCACTTGATGCGTACCAGTTGGCGAGCGTCTGCGGTGACTGGTACGCATCAAGTGATCTTCGCGAACGACGTCCCGCAGGTCGCGATCGGGCAATCGGGCGGTCGCACTCTGTGCGCGGATCTCGTACGCTCCCTTGTGGTCTCCGCCGGTGCGGTGGTGGAGGCGATGGTCGACCAGGGGGAGGATGCGCGTGAGCGCAGCACAGATCATCGCGAGGTTGGCGGCGGCGTCGCAGAAGCTCGACGAGGCAAAGGCCAAGACTGCGGCGGCAGCTCAGGACGCGGCCGAGGCGCGGAGCCTCGTCGCCGGCGCGCTTGAAGGCGTCGCGGCCGGGCCGCTGGTCGGCATGATCGACGCCTACCGCCAGGCGTTGGCGCAGGCCGCCCAGGGCGGCGAGCCGGCCAAGCAGCACGTCCAGGAGACGATCGCCAAGGTCCGCGCGCTGGGAAACTGACCACGCTGTAGCGGACGGAGATCGTCGCTGGCCAGGGACGTTCACGGCACGGCCAGCGACGCGCACTCCGGTAACCGTCAGCGGGTGACGCGGACCTCGCCCTCAAAGTGAGGCGAGTAGTCGCAGTCGACAGGGGTGCACAGCGCCACATTCCCGGTGGCGAGCGCGATGCCCCGGTTGAAGGCGAAGCCGCCGCTCTCCGCGTAGACCCGGCCGATCACGGCCTGCGGGACGCCGGTGCAGGTGAACATCGTCCCGCCGCTGCCGTACGCGACGTTGTCGCCCGAGCGTTGACGCAGACTGAATTCCGCACCGCCGTCTCGACCGGACTCGCAGGTCACGGTGAGGGTGATGTCGACGGCGACCCCGCGTGCGACCAGTTTCGCCGAGGTGACCTCGACGGTGGTGGCCGCGCTCGCCGGGGTCGGTGCCAGCACTGCGCACAGGGACAGTCCGAGTAGGGCGACGGTGGTGGTGACACGGCGCACGGCGGTCCTCCTCAGTGGAGTGGCTGCGTTCCACGGTCACGGTAGCCATCGCCGGCAATTGCCACCATCGATCGATCGTGCGGGTGCTGGGTAGCCGTCGGATGGGCGGGTGAGCGTGATGCCTGTGGGTCATCTTGATGACGCACAGGCATCAGAGGCTCAGGGGACATCGCTCCCCGGGAGCCGCGCAACGGCCCGGCGGAGGTCAGGCGCGCGAGCGGGGCAGGCAGCACTTCTTGTACTTCGTGCCCGAGCCGCACCAGCAGGCGTCGTTGCGGCCCGGCGGCCAGGAGGTGACGCCCGCGTCGTCGAGGCTGTCGGCGTACTCGTCGAGGGTCTCCTCGTCGATGGCGTCGGCGCCCGCGAAGGCCGCGAGACCCTCGACGCTGCCCGCCACGATGCCCAGGTCGCCGCCGCCGAGGCCGGACGCGTCGACGAGGGCGCGCTCGATCTGGGCGCGGTGCTCGTCCCAGGTGGCCGGGTAGCTCTCGGCCAGTGCCGGCCAGCGCGCCAGCAGCGCCTCGAACTCCGGCTTCGGCCAGAACAGCAGCGTCGCCGGACCGTCGTCGAGGGCGTCGGCGGCGTGGCTAGCGGCGTCGCGCAGCCGGTCGGCGAGGTTGTCGTACTCGTCGTGCGGGAGGCCCATCTCCTCGCGCAGGTCGTGCCGCCGCTGGGCCAGGCCGTAGATCATGGCGGCGGCCGTGTCCTGGGCGTCGTCGGACCCGTGCTGATGGGTGCGACTGCGGTTCACCATCGTGTCGAGCGCCTGGGTGAGCCAGTCGACAGCCGTCTCGGCGTGGCCGGACTCGGCCAACTCCTGGACCAGTTGGACGGCGTCGGGGTCGGTCTCCAACAGCGGACGCAGGTCGCCCAGTTCGGCCAGGCCCTCGTCGACCCGCCCGAGGCGCAGCAGCAGCCCGCCGCGCACGGCGCGGACGAAGGTGTTGTCGTCGGGCTGCTCGGCGACAGCGCGGGTGGCCAGCGCGAGAGCGTCCGCCAGGTCACCCGCCTGCTCCAGGATGTCCGCGGCGACCAGCAGCGCGTAGCCGGTCTCGGCGGGGTCGGCGACCCTGCCCTCGTCGACGGCGCTCACCAGTTCGGTGACCAGCGCCGCCGGGTCGGGGCTCTCCGATCCCAGGGAACCGATCTCTTCGATCCGCTCGGTGGTCAACATCTCGGGCATGGGCACATCCTGGGCGACGACGGGCGGGCGGCCAGCGTACTCCGAAGCATGTCGCAGCCCGGGCGGCGAACCGCCCGGGCTGCGACGCGGACCTCAGCGGGTCGCGGGCATGGTGGCGAACTCGCCGGCTAGCTCGGACTCGACGATCGTCGCGGCGGACGGCCGGCGACCGGCCGACGCCCGCCGGGCGGACGGGACGGCGAGGGCCGCGAGCGCGGCGGCGAGGGCGATCGCGGTGAGGAGGAGAAATCCCGCCGTGAAGCCGGCCTCCCGGGGCAGGCCGCTGGCCTGCGGGTGGGCGGTGATCACGCCGCTGACCACTGCCGCGCCGATCGCGCCGCCGATGGTACGGATGTTGGCGTTCATGCCGGTCGCCACGCCGGTCTGGCTGGCGGGCACGCTGGCGACGATGAGGTTGGCCATCGACGCGAAGGCCAGGCCGATGCCGAGGCCGACCAGGCCGCCGGCGACGCCGACCTCCCAGCGGGTGTCGTGCGCGGCGGCGAGCATGGCGGACGCGGCCACGTTGAACGCCGCGCCGGTGGCGAGCTGAGCCTTGGCGCTGAACACGGCCTGGAGCCGGCCGGCGAGGATGCCCGCGACGAACATCGCGACGAGCATCGGCAGCATGAGCAGACCGGCCTGGCTGATGCTGGCGCCGAAGCCGTAACCGGCTGCGGTCGGGGTCTGCACGAACTGGGGCAGGAACGCGTACACGGAGAACATCGAACCGCCGTAGAGCAGGGCGACCAGGTTGGTGGTCCAGACGCCGGGCAGGCGCATCATCCGCATGTCGATCAGTGGGTTGGCCGAGCGCAGTTCGGCGGTCAGCCAGCCGGCCAGCAGCACCACGGCGAGGGCGAGCAGGCCGAGCACCCGGGTGCTGGTCCAGCCCCAGGCCGCGCCCTGGCTGATCGGCAGGAGCAGCGCGACCAGCCAGCCGGAGAGCAGCAGGGTGGCGCGCCAGTCGATGCGGCCCGGGGTACGCACCGGTGACTCCGGCACGAAGAGGCGTGCGGCCACGGCGGTCAGCCCGACCACGACCATCGGGATCCAGAACAGCCAGCGGTAGTCCAGGGTGCTGACGATCGGGCCGGCCAGGACGACGCCCAGGCCACCACCGACGGCGACGATCGCCGAGATGGCGGCCACCGCGGTGGAGACCCGCGCGGCGGGGAACTCGTCCCGGATGATGCCGAACGACAGCGGGAAGACCGCGCCGCCGATGCCCTGCACGACCCGGGCGACGATGAGAACGCCGATGTTCGGCGCGATGGCTGCCACCAGGCAGCCGAGGGCGAGGGCGGCGAGCGAGACGACGAGCATCCGCTCCTTGCCGATCATGTCGCCGACCCGCCCGAGGATCGGCGTGAAGATCGACGCGGAGAGCAGGTAGGCGGTCAGGACCCAGGTCACGGTGTTCTGCGAGGTGTGCAGGTCCTGCTGGATGGTCGGCAGCACCGGGGTGATCAGCGACTGGAGCATCGCGAAGAAGCCGGCGCCGGCCGCGAGCACGGTGAAGGTGAGCCGACGCGAGCTGCGTCGGGAGGTCACTGCCACGAGAGGAAACTCCTGAAATGGTACGGAAGGAGGTGTGTCGCCCGTCGTCGGAGGCGGGCGGGTTGTCGGGTCCGGGCGATCGGGTGGCCAGGCGGATCGGGCGGGTCCCGAGGTAAGCTATCCGGAGGCAGGCCTCCGGGAATTCCGGAGGGGTGCCTCCACTAAGCTAGCGGAGGGTTGCCTCCGGATGCAACCAGGACGAGGTGACACACGTCATGACCACGGCGGGGCAGGTGCCCGAGGTCTTCGCGCAGCGGCCCAAGCGGGCCGACGCGCGGCGTAACTACGACGCCCTGATCGCCGCGGCGCGCGACGCGTTCGCCGAGAACGGCGCGGCCGCCTCCCTGGAGGACGTGGCCCGTCGGGCCGGGGTGGGCATCGGCACCCTCTACCGCAACTTCCCGACCCGGCGGCACCTCTTCGAGGCCGTCTACGTCGAGGAGGTCCGGGCGCTGAGCCGCTCCGCCGAGGACCTCTCCGAGCTGCCACCGTGGGACGCCCTGGTCGCCTGGCTGCACCGCTTCGTCGCGTACGTCGCCACCAAGCGGGCCCTCGCCGAGCAGTTGCTGCACGACTCGGAGATCTTCGGGACCTGCCGGACGGAGATCTACGCCGCCGGTGAGCCCCTGATGCGTCGCGCCCAGGCGGCCGGCGTGGTCCGCGACGACATCGGCTTCGACGACGTGGTGCGGCTGATCAGCGGGCTCACCATGGCCCAGTTCCCGTCGCCCGAGCAACGCGACCGCGTCCTCGGTGTCGCCCTCGACGGGCTACGCCCCGCGGCCGCCGCCCGCTGACGACATTCCCTCGTCGACCAGCACCAGCCACTCGTCGTCGAACCGTTTGACGACGGTGCCCGCCGGCCACCGGTGACCGGGATCGACGGCCGCCCGAGCCTGCTCGACCTGCGGCGGTCGGCTGAACTGCGTGTCGCGGAAGCTGGCCGTGCGGTGGAAACGGGCCCGGCCGAAGTTCGCGGCGTCGGTGAAGCGGGCGCGATCGAAGAGCGCCTCCGCGCCGAAGATCGTCCAGCGGAACAACGCCATGTGCGCGAAGCGGCCCGAGTGGAAGCTGGCCGATCCGCCGAACTCGGTGTGCTCCATCGACAGGGCGCCGTCGAACACCGCCTCCTGGAAGGTGGTGGCGTCCTGGAAGCGGGTCGCGTCGAAGCTGGTCGGCTGACCGAACGTCGCGCGGCGGAATGAGGTCGGCCCGACGAAGTGGGACCGTCGGCAGGACAGGCCGTCGGTGAACTCAACCCCGTCGAAGCTGGCGAGGCCGCGCACGCGGATGTCGTCCAGCACGACCTCACCGCCGGCCGTGAGGTCGTCGAACACCACGTCGCCGAGGGTCGCCGAACCGAGCAGCAGCCGCCCCCTCGTCGTCGCGCCCGCGAAGGTGGTCGTGCCGGTGAACGTCGCCCCCGTGAAGGTCGCGTCGACGAGCGTGCAGCCCGCGGCGTCGAAGTCGACGAGCGCGGCGCCGGTCAGGTCCAGCACGACGTCCGGCCAGTGCCCCGTTTCGTCCTGGGCGCGCAGGTGCCGGGTCAGGACCCGCTGCGCGGTGCGCCGGACCTCCGTCTCGCGCGGTTCGTCGTCCGGCGGCGACATCCGCAGGTACGCGCAGAGCACCGCCGCGATCGTCGACCGCTGCGACGGATTGTCCTGGCCGAGGCGTTCCAGCGCGTGCAGTCCGCCGAGGCGTACGGCGGCGCTGTCGTTGCCCAGCAGCTCGACCGCCCGGGTGTAGAGCTCGGTCAGCCGCCGTTCGGCCGCGTCGTGTTCCGCCGCCGTGGACTGTCGGTCCTGGTGGCGCTGCGCGGCGTCGGCCACCGACTCGGCGTGCGCCTGCACCCGGTCCCGGTGCGCCTGGTCGCGGGCGGCGACGGCCTCCTGGTGGCGCTGCGCCCGCTCGGCGATCCACTGCCGGCGGGCGGCCAGCAGCAGGGCCAGCCCTCCGCCGGTGCCGGCGACAACGGTCAGGCCGGTGCGGATCGCGTCGATGCGTAGCGTGGCCCGGATGTCCGGCTGGATGGCCCGGTCGGCCTCGGTGAGCAGGAGGCCGAGAACCAGCCAGCCCAACGCGGCGGCGAGCAGCAGGCCGACGAGCACCAGCCACCACGGCATCACCCGCAACTGGCGTTCGGGGGGTTCGTCGGCAGCCACGGCGACAGCATGCCACCGGTCGTCGCGGGGTGGGGGAGCGTGGTGCCGGGGCGTCCGCTGTGGAGGGCGACCGGTTTGCCGGTTTGCGCCGTCGACGGGACAACGGGTTACCGGCGCGTAACAAGCCATTGACGTTGCCGAATTGTTGCAGGCATGATCGTCGCACGGTCGACCGGACACCCCCACCCACCTGCCCGGATCGTCGGGCGCCTCCCCCCGGAGGTGCAGCCATGCTGCTCCGAAAGACCGTCCTCGTCGTGTCCCTGGCCGCCGCCGCCCTGCTCGCTTCGGCTGGCACCGCGTCCGCCGCCCCCGCCCCCGTCGCTCCGGCCTCCTCCTCGGCCACCACCACCACCGCTGCCGCCGCCAACCCGGTCATCGTGGTCGGCGGGCTCAGCGGCGTCGCCGTCGCGTACGAGCCGATCGCCGCCCGGCTGCGCGCCGACGGCTACCGGACCTACATCTACCAGCTTCCCGGGCTGGGCCTCGGTGACATCCCCGCCTCGGCTCGGGCGTTCGCCGGGTACGTCGAGCAGGTGCGCGCCAGTACCGGCGCGACGAGCGTCGACCTCGTCGCCCACTCCGAGGGCGGTCTGGTCAGCCGCTACTACCTCAAGCGGCTCGGCGGCACCGCCACCGTCGGCAGGTACGTCAGCCTGGGCACACCCCAGTACGGCACCTACGTCGCCAACATCGTGGCGTTCCTCGGCCTCGGCAGCTGCGCGGGCATCGTCGCCTGCCAACAGATGACCATCGGCTCGGCGTTCCTCGCCGACCTCAACGCCGGCGACGACACCCCCGGTTCGGTGCGCTACACCACGATCCGGACGGTGCAGGACGAGCTGGTCCGCCCGACCGGCAACGCCATCGTCAACGACGGCGCGACGAACGTACTCGTCCAGGCGTACTGCCCGCTGCGGGTGGTGGGGCACCTGGGCCTGGTGCTCGACGGTACGGCGTACACCATCGTGCGCGGCGCCCTTGTCGACGGCCCGGTGCGACCCAACTGCCTCGCGGTCTGACGGCTCGTCGGTGCGGTGGTCCCGTGGGGGCCGCCGCACCAGGCCCGCGACGGCGAGTGTCGGTTGCGTGACGATCCCGCAAAACGGTGTGGCAGGCATCAGGTGTCCTCGATAACCTGCTGCGGCCGTCCACTCCCGACAGTGGATGCCATCGTCGAGAGGGAGCAGCAGGCATGACCGAGCCGCACCGCGTGCCGCCGGAGAGCACACCGCCGACAGTGCCGCAGCTCGACGTCCGGGCCGCCGAACCCCCGGCCGCCGACGCCCCGCCGCCCACCGGCGGGTTCGCCGACCGGCCACCGGGTTACCCGAGCGCCCTGGTCTGGCTGCGCGCCGGGATCATGCGGGACTGGCGGGGCGTGCTCGGCGCGTTCGTCGCCACCTGGTTCTACCTGCCGATCGCGTTGCTCCTGGCGTTCTGGGGTGGTCTCAGCTTCGCCGCCGTCGGCCTCTTCGCCGGCGGCGCCGGCGCGGACGACCAGATCCCCACGGTGCTGCGCGACGCGCCGCTGATCGGCTCGCTGCTGGACGCGTTCCTCAGCCGCTCCGGCGGGATGCTGGGCGGCGTGGCCGGGTTCGTGGTCGGGTTCCTCGCCGGGTTCCTCGCCGTGCTGGTGCTGCCCTGGCTGACCGTCGTGGACGAGCCTCTCGCGCTGCTCACCGGCCTGATCGGCACTGTCGTCGCGGCGGCGCTGATCGGCGTCGTCTACACGCTGTACCGGGTGCTGCTCGAGCCGAGCCTGCTGGTGGTGTCCGGTGCGCGTCAGCCCAGCCGCCGCGAGAACGCGCGACTGCGCCCGATCCTGGACGACTGCGCGCGACGCCTCGGCCTGCCCAGTGTGCCCCGGCTGCTCATGGAGGACGACCCGGTCCTGAGCAACGCCCGCACCTACGCCCGGCACGTGGTGGTCACCACCGCCGTGCTCACCGAGCCGGACGACGAGGTCGCGGCGCTGCTCAGCCACGAGCTGGTGCACTGGCGCACCGGGGACGAGATCACCAGCGCCTTCGTGCGCGGCGTCGGCCTTCCGCTCACCCTCGCCCACGCCCTGCCGACCTGGCTGATGCGGACGTTCCCGCACCCGGCCACCAACTTCGTGGTGTTCCTGTTCTTCTGGCCGGTGCTGCTCACCATGCGGTACGTGGTGCTGCCCCTGCACGCCCGCGACGTACGGGCCGCCGAGTACCGGGCCGACCTCGGCGCGGTGCTGACCGGGCACGTCGACGGGCTGCGGCGCATCCTGGAACGGCGGCTCTCCTTCGAGAGCGGGCGCAGCGGCTGGGACGAGGCGGTCTGCGCCACCCACCCGCCGCACGAGCTGCGGCTCGACGCGCTGGAGCGGGCGTCGGTGGCGGGTGCGCCCGCCCAGGCCGGCGTACCCGCCGACCTGGCCGCGTCGGTCACCGCCGAGCGGCTCTTCGGCCACAGCGGCCCGGTCGGCTCCCGCCGCACCTGGCTGCTGGTCGGCGTCCTCGCCCTGGTCGCCTGCCTCGGCGCCAGCGGGCTGAGCGTGATCCAGTGGGCGTTCTTCCGTCCCCAGGCGACGGTCGACGGATTCTTCTCCGCGCTCGCCGACCGGGACAGCGAGGCCGCGCTCGACCACCTCACCGACTCCGGCGACGGCACCGACCACAAGCTGCTCGCCCAACTGCTGCGCGGCAAGGGCTACCAGCCACCCACCGACGTCGAGGTCAAGACGGTGGAACGCGAGGACGACACCGCCACCGCGACGGTGGCGTACCGGTTGGGCGACGCGCCGCAGACGGCCACCCTCACCCTGCACCGCACCGAGGAGACCACCGCCGGTCTGTTCCACGGTTGGCGGTTGGCCGGTGGGCCGATCCCGCTCAACTCGTCGATCGCCGAGCCGGGCGTACGCCTCAACGGGGTGGAGCTGCCGGTCGCCACCGAGGGCCCGCCGCTGGTGCTGCTGCCCGGCCTCTACAGCGCGACCGGCCCGTCCAGCGCGCTGAGCGAGACGCCCACCGAAACCCTGCTGGTCGGCCCGGGAGAGGGCTCGGCGATCCTGGACCTGGCCCCGGTGCTCAAGCCGACGGCGGTCGAGGCCGTCCAGACCCGGGTACGCGCCTGGCTGGACGAGTGCGCCAAGCAGACGATCGCCGCCCCGCCGGGCTGCCCGTTCCGCTACTACGGCGGGTCCGCGCAGAAGGTCACCTGGAAGATCCTGGAGTACCCGAAGGTCGCGGTCGAGCTGGCCGGCCCGAGCACCGCCCGGGTGTCCACCCCACTGGAAGGTCAGGGCCGGGTGCAGGTCAGCGGCACCACCACCTACTTCGGCGCCAGCTCACCGTTCAGCGACGACAGCGCGCTGACCGTTTCGGGGCTCGCCACCGCCGACGGGGACGCCGTCACCTTCCAACCCGCCTCCGACTGACCGGGAGACCCACCGTGACCGACAGCGACACCGCGCGGCTGCCCATCCGGCTGACGATCAACCCCCGGCAGCGGCAGCCCGCGGCGGTCGACCTGCTGACCTGGATCCACCGCCGTCCGGAGTACCGGCCGGTGGTCCGGGCCGCCGGTGGTGGCGGGGGACGGCCCGGCTTCAGCGACGCGGTGATCATCGCGGTGCTGGCCCAGGGGCTGCTGCCGGGGCTGTTCAACCTGTTGCAGTCCTGGGTCGACCAGCAGCGCACCGAGGCCAGCATCCGGATCCAGTCCGGGGACACCGAGGTGGAGTTGCAGGTGAGTGGGCGCACCGACTCGGCCCGCCTGCTGGCCCAGGCCACCGAGGCGTTGCGCGCCGCCCGCGAGCCCGGCCCGGACGCCGCCGACTGAACCGGCGGCGTCCGGACCAGCGACTCAGCTCGCCTTGGCCAGCGCCTCGAACTCGTCGTCGGTGAGCCGTACGTCCGCGGCGCCGACGTTCTCCTCCAGGTGCGCCACCGACGACGTGCCAGGGATCGGCAGCATCACCGGCGACCGGCGCAGCAGCCACGCCAGGGCGAGCTGCGCAGGCGACGCGCCGTGCGCGTTGGAGATCGCGTCCAGCGGGCCGCCCGGCCGGGCCAGCTCGCCGGTGGCGATCGGGTACCACGGGATGAACGCCAGGTCGTTGCGTTCGCAGTAGTCCAGCACGTCCTCGGCGCTGCGGTTGGCGAGGTTGTACTCGTTCTGCACCGAGACGATCTCGGTGATCGCCCGCGACTGCTCGATCTGCTCCACGCTGACCTCGGACAGCCCGATGTGCTGGATCTTGCCCTCCTGCCGCAGCAGCGCCAGCTCACCCAACTGGTCCGCCAGCGGCACCTGCGGGTCGATCCGGTGCAGCTGGTACAGCGGGATGCTGTCCAGGCCCAGGTGCCGCAGGCTCAGCTCGCACTGCTGGCGCAGGTACTCCGGGCGGCCCACCGCACGCCAGTCACCCGGGCCCGAGCGGGTCAAGCCGGCCTTGGTCGCGATGACCAGGTCCTCGGCGTACGGGTGCAGGGCCTCGCGGATCAGCACCTCGGACACGAACGGCCCGTACGAGTCGGCGGTGTCGATGAACGTCACGCCCAGCTCGACCGCCCGGCGCAGCACGCGCAGAGCCTCGTCCGGGTCCTTCGGATCGCCCCACACACCCGGGCCGGTGAGCTGCATCGCCCCGTACCCGAGCCGGTTGACGGTGACCTCGCCACCGATCCGGTACGTGCCGGACGCCTTCGCGGGCTGCTTGCTGATGTCGGTCGCCATACGCACATCCTTCCTCGTCTTCTCCGTGGCGGGGCGGAGACGCCACCGGACCACCTCGTGATCGTTCCCCCGGAGCGGCCCGCCATGCCGTCGCCCGCCCGATCGTGTGTCGGGACACGACAACGATGACCCCTAGCGCCCGTCGTGTCCGGTCTGCTACGCCTGATCCGAGTCCGTGCGGCCGGCCGGGGGAGGCGCGATGTGGCGACGGTTCAGACCTGACCCGGTGGGTCGGCTACGGGACCGACTGGACCGCTTCGCCGCCACCGGCGACCCTCGGGCGGTCCTCGACTCCGGCGCGATCCGCGATGCCGAGGCCGTCGTCGACCTGGTGACCGAGACGCCCACGGACCGGCCGCTGCCCGAGCGGGTCGCCGAGGGCGTGTCCCTCCTGGCCGGTCTGCACTGGTACCGCTACCGGCTGCTGCCGGCGGGCGAGGCCGCCGACGACCTCGACCAGGCGCTGCGGCTCACCGAGTTCCTGCTGCGCTTCGCGCCGGAACGGGTGCCCCCGCCGCTGCTGGCGTTACTGCGCGCCCAGCACGCCCCCGGGGGGTCGCCGCGGCCCGCCCGCGCGGCCACCGCCGTCCGCGACGACGCGTCGAACGCCCGGTACGTCGAGGCCGTCCTGCTGATGGCCGCGGCCGAGAACAGCCGTGACTACCGAACGGCCGACCAGGCCGAGGCGCTGCTGCGGCAGGCGTTGGCCGGCACACCGGCGGGTGCGCCGGAGCGCCTGCACTACCTGTCGGCCCTCGGGCGGGTCCACCGCGACCAGTTCCAGCATCTCGGCCGGCGGCGCGCCCTGGCGGCGGCCGTCGAGGCGCACCGGGAAAGCCTGGAGGCCACCGGCGTCGGCGACCCGGAACGTCCCGTACGGCTGTTCAACCTCGGCAACGTCCTGGGTGACACGTACGAGGTGGACCGCGACCCCGCAGCGCTGGACGAGTCGATCACAGCGCTGCGCGATGCGGTGCGGACCGCTGCCCCGGGCGCGCCGGTGCGCACGATGGCGCGGATGAACCTCGGCCAACGACTGCGCGACAGGTGGCGGCTGCACCGCCGGCCGGGCGACCTCGACGAGGCGGTCGACGCCTTCGCCGCGGCCCGGGACAGCGCCGATCCCCGGGTCGCCGCCCTGCACGGCGCGGCCCTCGCCGAGCGGTTCCTCCGCGACCGCCTGCCCGCCGAACGGGACGCCGCCATCGAGGCGTACCGGTCGGCGTTGACCGGATTCGGTGGGCTCGACCCGCAACTCGCCGGCACCGCCCAGGTCGGCCTCGCCACCCTGCTCGCCGAGCGGCACCAGGCCGCCGCCGACCCGGCCGACCTCGACGCGGCGATCGACGCGTACCGGGCGGCCGCCGGGTCCGGGACGACACCCGACGGGATGGACGGCGGCGAGCTGCGGCACGCCTCGGCCGGTCTGCTGGTGAGCCGGTACGAGCTGCGGCGGCGGGCCGACGACATCACCGAGGCGGTGCGGGTGCTGCGTGCCGGCGTGGCCGCCGCGCGAGGCCCTGAGCAGCGGGCGCGCCGGCTCGCCGACCTCGGCCGCGCGCTCGCCCTGGGCCACGCCGACCTCGACGGGGTGGACGCGCTGCGCGCCGGCCGTGACGCGTTGACCGAGGCTGAACGGCTGCTGCCCCGTACCGATCCGCTGCGTCCGCACATCCTCAACAACCTCGGCAACACCCTGCGCGAACTCGCCGACGTGGCCGGGGAGCCGGCGCTGCTGGAGTCGGCCGCGGTCGCGTTGCGATCGGCAGTGGCTGCCGCCGCGCCGGACGACGCGTCCCTGCCCCGCTACCGCTCGAACCTCGGTCTGGTGCTGCACGCGCTGTTCGGCTCCACCCAGGACCTGGCGACCCTGACCGAGGCGATCCAGGTGTTGGCGCAGGTGATCGACACGACGCCGCCCGGTCACCCGGACCGCCTGCCGGCGCTGACCAACTACGGCTCCGCCCTGAACCGCCGGGTCGAACTCTTCGTCGACGGCGCGCTGCCCGCCGGTGACGGGTCCGCCGACGAGGTCGCGGCCGGCGTCGCCGGGGACTCCGAGGCCGCCGTGGTCGCGCTGCGCGAGGCCGCCGAGCTGGCCGAACACGAGGCCGACCCCACCGAGTACGCCCAGACGGTCGGCACCCACGCGCTGGCCCACCTGCTGCGGCACCGCCTGCACGGTGACCCGGCGGCGCTGGACGAGGCGGTGCGGCTGCTCGATCTACTGAGCCGGCGGCCACTGGCCGACGCGGACCGGCACCGGATCCTCACGAACCTCGGCAACGCCCTCCTGCTGCGTCACCAGGCCGGCCACGCCGACGCCGACACCACCGCCATGCTGGCCGCCTACCGGGGGGCGGTCGACGAACTGACCCCCGAGCATCCGGCCCGCACCATGTGCCTGAGCAACCTGGCCACCGCCCTCGAAGCGGTCGCCGCGGCCGCCTCCGATCCCGACGCCGTGGCGACGGAAACCACCAGCGCGGGTTCCTCCGAAGCGGGTGGTTCCGGCGCGGGCGGTTCGGCCGCGTTGGCCGAGGCGACTGCCGCGCTGCACGCCGCCGCCCAGGTCGAGTCCGCGCCGTCGCTGCTGCGGGCGTCGGCCGCCGGCCGGTACGCGTCGCACGCCGCCCAGGCCGGTGACCTGTCGGCCGCGCTCGACGGGTACACCACCGCCATCGAGCTGATCGACCTGGTGGCCTGGCACGGTATGGACCCCGACGACCAGACCCGCCTGCTCGGGCGTTTCCCCGGACTGGCCAGCGACGCCGCGGCGGTCGCCATCGCCCTGGACCGCCCGGAGCGCGCGGTCGAACTTCTCGAGTACGGCCGGGGCGTGCTGCTCACCCGCGCCCACGACGCGGGGGCCGACCTGGCCGCGCTCCGCGCGCAGGCCCCCCGCCTGGCCGCCCGCCTCGCCGACCTCCAGGCCGCCCTCGACGACTTCCCGGCGCCGCGGGCGGGAATGCCAGTGCCGCCGGGTCCGGTGTCGGCTGTTCAGGTGGTGTCGACGGCCGGGTTGACTGGCGAGGGCGTGTCGGGCACCGGGGTCGGAGCGACGCCGGAGCAGCGGTACGACCTCGCCACCCGCCGCCGTCACCTGCTGAGCGAGATCCGCGACCGCCCCGGCTTCGCCGAGTTCCTCCGTCCGCCGCCCTTCGTCGAGCTGGCCCGAGCCGCTGCCGCCGGCCCGGTGGTGCTGGTCAACGTCGCCTCGCGGCGCTGCGACGCGCTTGTCGTCGCCGACGGTCAGGTCACCGTGGTGCCGCTGCCGGAGCTGACCCTGGCCGAGTTGGTCGTCCGGACGGTGAGCTTCCTGACCGCGATCGCGGAGCTCACCGAGCCGCCGCCGGCGGACGTACCGCAGCCGCAGGTGCGCCGTCGGCACGCGGTGGCCCGCGCCGGGGTCGCCCAGACCCTGGACTGGCTGTGGCGCGTCGTCGCCGCACCCGTACTCGAGGCGGCCCTTCCCGCCGACACCACGCCCGCGGCCGGGTCGTCGCCCGGGGTGGTCGGTGGCGGTCCTCGGCTGTGGTGGTGTCCCACCGGCGTGCTCACCCTGCTGCCGCTGCACGCGGCCGGTCCGCTCGATCGTGGCGAGGGGGTGCTCGACCGGGTCGTCCCGTCGTACACGGCCTCGCTGCGGGCGCTGACGCACGCACGGCGGGGCGGCACGGACCGGCCCGGGCCGGTCGACGCGGCGCTGTTCGTCGGCATGCCGCAGACGCCCGGCCTGGCCGATCTGCCCGGCGTCGCGCGGGAGGAGGAGATCGTCCGGCGGCACGTCCCCCGGGTACGTTCCCTGCTCGGCCCGGTGGCCAGCCCGGCGGCGGTGCTCGCCGCCCTGCCCGAGCAGCCCGTCGCGCACCTGTCCTGTCACGGTACGCAGGACCTGCGCGCCCCGGCCCGGGGACGCCTCGGGCTGGCGGGCGGCGCGCTGAGTGTGCGGGACCTGTGGCGCCCGGCTGGCCGCCCGGCGGCGTTGGCAGTCCTCTCCGCCTGCGAGACGGTACGCGGCGGAGCAGCCCTGCCCGACGAGGCGCTCACGCTCGGCACGGCGTTCCAACTGGCCGGCTTCCGGCACGTCATCGGCGCACTGTGGTCCATCTCGGACACGTTGACGGTGCGGCTCTGCACCGACCTGTACGACGGATTGGCGGTGCCCGGAGGGATCGACCCGGATCGCGCCGCCGTGGCCCTGCACGCGGCGGTCCGTCGCCTCCGCGCCGCCCTGCCCGACCATCCGGACACCTGGGCCGGCTACGCCCACCTCGGCCCCTGACCTCCCGGACGGTGGCGAGCGGATCGGTCGCCGCGCCCTGCGCGGCGGCTCGGAGCGCAGCCGGGCCGCTCAGGTCGCGTCGACCGGCAGGCTGACGGCGGGGGAGCGGGCGGCCGGGGAGGCGGGGGCGTACCAGGTCACACCGACCGCCGCGACCAGCAGCGTGGTGCACAGCAGTACCAGGCCCACACCCGTGCGCAGGGACCGGACCGCCGCCACGGCCTCCAGATGATCACCGAGAGGGGCCGGCGGGAGAGCCGCCACCGGGGTGACCGTCAGCCGGCCGTGCGCGGCGCGCAGCAGCGCGAGCGCTCCCGCCACACCCGCGACCAGCGCGGCGAGCAGCAGCACCCCGACCAGCGCGCCCCAACCCGGCGCGAGCGTGCTCACGTCGGAACGGCCCCGGATCAGGCTGAACCCGACCAGCGCCACCAACAGGCCACCGAGGCCGTTGCGCCAGGCCACCGCCGCCGCTCGTACGCGCTCCAACTCGCCGCGCAGCAGGCCGGCCAACTGCTGCGCACGGCGCAGGTCGGCCACCGTCGCGGGCGGGCCGGGACGAAGACGGATCACGCCTCGACCTCCAGCCGCAGCGTCCAGTACGCCCCGCAGCCCCGCAGCCCGGCGGGACACCCCGGGTGCTCGGCCTCGCACTCGCACAGCAGCGTCCGGTAACCGCTGTCGGAGATCGCGGCGTCCTTGCGGTACACCTCGTCCACGAGGGTGGTGGTGCTCGTGTGGCCGCACCGGGGGCAGCGCCCGCTGAGCACCACCGCGAACTCGAACGCCTCGGGACGGAAATCCGCTGCGGCCCGCGTCGCGTAGGCCTCGTCCGTCACCTCGGCGTACGGCAGCGGGCTCGACACCGGCTCGTCGTCGCGCATCCCGACCTCCCGCCACCGACACCTGGACCGTCCACCGTAGCCGGTGACCACACCGGCACAGGTCGACGTGCCGTGTCCGCATCTCCGCGCACCCCGGGGACGGGCCGGGGCAGTTGCGCGGAGCGACCGGTGCCGCCCTCGTCGGCGTGCGACGCTGGGCGCGTGCCGGTGACGCCGGCCCGGGCGGCCGGCCCGGTGCGTGCCGGCGTGACGGCGGAGGGAGGACCATGGGGCAGGTGCCGCAGGTCGACTTCGCGCTCGACACGTACGAGTGCATCGTGATCTATCCCGGCGCGGCCGGACGGGCCCTGCCCCCGGAGACCGTGCAGCGGTTGCAGGCCGAGCACGCCGAGCACATGCAGGCGTTGCAGCGCCGGGGCATCATCCTGGTCGCCGGCTCGGTGGACGGCCCGGCCCGTACGCCGGAGCCGCCGATCGGATTCGGGCTGGCCCGCACCGGCAGCGTCGAGGACGTACGCAGCGTGCTGGAGGCCGACCCGGCGGTGCAGGCCGGCCTCTACCGGGTGGACGTGTTGACCTTCCTCTGCCCGGCTGGTTCGCTGGAGTTCCCGCTGGTCAAGACCAGCGGCTGACCGTCGGCCCGTCGAGGGTGTCGTACTGGTGACGGTGGCGCGGCACGCGTCGGTGCTACGGTCGCGCGAACCGGGCGTGCCCGGGCCCGGCCGGGCTGCCTTCGAGGGCCGCCGGGAGCCGCCGCCGGGAGCGCCCCGACACCGCCCCAGCGCGGAGGCGTACGATTCCCGGCGCGCGGTCGCCGTTGCCCGTCGCCACAACGTTCCGGTGCGCTTGCGCCCGCCGGCCCGACGCGTGCCACGCGTCGTTGGACACCTGTTCCACTGCCTGCAAGGGGTCGGCCCCGAGTCCGACCCGAAGGAGAGACTAGCCTGATGGGCGTGACACGCCGCGCGAAGATCGTCTGCACTCTTGGTCCCGCCACCTCGTCGCCGGAGCGCATCCGGGGCCTCGTCGAGGCCGGCATGAACGTGGCGAGGCTCAACTTCAGCCACGGCAGCCACGAGGACCACGAGGCCGTCTACCGGCTGGTCCGGGAGGCGTCCGAGGCCGCCGGCAAGCCGGTGGCGGTCCTCGCGGACCTTCAGGGCCCCAAGATCCGGCTCGGCAAGTTCGCCGACGGCCCGCACGAGTGGCGCACCGGTGACTCGGTCGTGATCACCGGCGACGACATCCTCGGCACCAAGGAGCGGGTCTCCTGCACCTACACCAGGCTGCCGCACGAGGTGAAGCCCGGTGACCGGCTGCTGATCGACGACGGCCGTGTCGCCGTGGAGGTCACCGACGTCACCGGCAACGACATCCGTTGCCTGGTCACCGAGGGCGGCCCGGTCTCCAACAACAAGGGCGTCTCGCTGCCCAACGTGGCGGTCAGCGTGCCCGCGATGTCGGACAAGGACGCCGAGGACCTGCGCTTCTCCCTGGGGCTCGGCGTCGACCTCGTGGCGCTGTCCTTCGTCCGTTCGGCCGAGGACATCAAGCTCGTGCACAGCATCATGGCCGAGGAGGGCGTGTTCCGGCCGGTGCTGGCCAAGGTCGAGAAGCCGGAGGCCGTGGAGCACCTTGAGGCCATCGTGCTGGCCTTCGACGGCGTGATGGTCGCCCGCGGTGACCTCGGTGTCGAGATGCCGCTGGACGAGGTCCCGCTGGTGCAGAAGCGCGCCGTGCAGCTGTGCCGGGAGAACGCCAAGCCGGTCATCGTGGCCACCCAGATGCTCGACTCCATGATCGAGAACTCTCGCCCCACCCGGGCGGAGGCGTCCGACGTCGCCAACGCGGTGCTCGACGGCGCGGACGCGGTCATGCTGTCCGGCGAGACGAGCGTCGGTAAGTACCCGGTGCTCACCGTCAGCACCATGGCCAAGATCGTGACGACCACCGAGGCGGGTTCGATCGGCGTGCCGCGGTTGCAGCACGACCCGCGTACGCACGGTGGCGCGCTCACCGTCGCCGCCTCGTCCATCGCCCGGGCCATCAACGCCAAGGCGCTCGTCGCGTTCTCGCAGACCGGCGACACCGTGCGGCGGCTGTCCCGCCTGCACTGCGACCTGCCGCTGCTGGCCTTCACCCCGGTCCCCGAGGTGCGCGACCAGCTCGCCCTCACCTGGGGCGTCGAGACCTTCCTCATGCCGTTCGTGCAGCACACCGACGACATGTTCCGCCAGGTCGACCAGGCGCTGCTCGGCCTCGACCGGGCCAACCCCGGCGACTACGTGGTGATCGTGGCGGGCAGCCCGCCCGGCACCCCCGGCTCGACCAACACGCTGCGCGTACACCAGCTCGGTTCGCTGGTCGACGCCGCGTCGGCGCGGGCGCTGCAGTGAGCGACGGTCGGGTCGCGGTCGGTCAGGCAGCTGTCGACCAGCTGCTGGAGGTGCTGGACCTCGACCCGACCGGGGAGATGGCCTTCCGGGGGATGAGCCCCCCGGTCGGCCCACAACGGGTGTACGGCGGCCAGGTTGCCGGTCAGGCCCTGGTCGCCGCCGGCCGCACGGTGGACCCGGAGCGGTTCGTGCACTCGCTGCACGGCTACTTCGTCCGCCCCGGCGACCCCGTCGAGCCCATCGAGTACCAGGTGGAGAACATCCGCGACGGCCGGTCGTTCTCGGTGCGCCGCGCGGTAGCCCTCCAGCACGACAAGCCGATCTTCTTCATGTCGGCGTCGTTCCAGCGGGCCGAGGAGGGGTTGGACCACCAGGCTCCCGCCCCGCTGGACGTACCCCCGCCGCAGGACGTGCCGACCATGTCCGACCGGCTCTCCCGTTACCCGGAGCGCCTGGGTATGTGGGGGCAGATCCCCCGCCCGATCGACGTGCGCTACGTGGGGGAGCCCGGTTGGGTCCGTCCCGGTGACCGGCCGGCCGACCCGCACCAGCGGGTCTGGATGCGCATCGACGGCAAGTTGCCCGACGACCCACTGCTGCACGCGTGCGCCCTCACCTACGCCTCCGACCTCACCCTGCTGGACTCGGTGCTCTCCGTGCACGGCGAGGTGTGGGGGCCGGGTGGCGTGGTCGGCGCGAGCCTGGACCACGCGCTGTGGTTCCACCGGCCGTTCCGCGCCGACGAGTGGTTCCTCTACGACTGCTGGAGCCCGTCCGCGTCCGGCGCGCGCGGGCTGGCGACCGGCCGGATGTTCACCACGGACGGCCGGCAGATCGCCAGCGCCGTACAGGAGGGTCTGCTGCGCCGCGTCGGCGCCTGACCCGACCGGTCACGCCTGGTGGATGGCCTCGCCGGCGATCTCGATCTGTACGGTCTTGCCGACCAGGACGCCGCCGCTCTCCAACGCGACGTTCCAGAGCAGGCCGTAGTCCTCCCGGTTGATCTCGGCGGTCGCGCTGAATCCGAAGATGTTCTGTCCGTACGGATCCTGACGGGCGCCGCCAAAATTCACCTGAAGGTCCACCGCGCGGGTGATTCCCTTCACCGTCAACTCTCCGGTGAGCACAAATCGATTGGGCTCGGACTGCGGCGGGGGATTGTGACTTCTGCCTCGTCCGCCAAGCCGGTGGTTACGCAGGCGTGCCCAGTAGAAAATCGGGTCTTCGTTGCTCTGCCATTTGATGCCCGTGCTTCGATATTCGAGAGTGGTGTAACGCTCCACATCGAGGAAGTCCGCGCTTTTCAGGTGGGTGTCCCGGTCGGCGCTTCCGGTGGAGATGCTCGCCGACGCGATGGTGGCCGTCACCCCGGAGCGCAGCGGATCCTCCGCCACCGTGATCTCCGCGGTCGCCTCGGCGAACTCGCCGCGTACGGGGCTCACCATCATGTGCCGGGACAGGAAACCGATCCGCTTGTGCGCCTGATCGAGGCGGTAGGTGCCGGCGATCGGGATGGTCATGCCATCCCAGGTGCGTGTGGCGACATCGGCCATCGTGTTGCCTTTCCCCCGGGTCTTATCGATGTCTGGCCCGAGCCCCAGAAACCGGTCGGGCAGGCATGGTGCCCGCCCAGCATAAGGACGCTCGGAATCGGCGTTTCGAGCCCCACCGGGTAGTGGATCATTCGCTCCGGCGCTATTGGCTATTCGTCGATGCGTGACCGATCGGCCGAGGGCCGCCGGTCCCGGCGGATGACCTGCGGGCTAACCTTGCCGGCATGCGTCTCTCCGCCCGGGTCGACTACGCCCTCCGCGCGGCCGCCGAGCTCGCCGCGACGGCCAGCGGCCCCGGGCGGGGCCGGCCGGTCACCGCCGACCAGATCGCCCGCGCGCAGGAGATCCCGCCCAAGTTCCTGGAGAGCATCCTGTTGCAACTGCGCCGGGGTGGCATCGTGCACGCCCAGCGTGGTCCGGAGGGCGGTTACTGGTTGGCCCGTCCGGCCGAGGAGATCTCCCTCGCCGAGGTGATCCGGGTGATCGACGGGCCGCTCGCGCACGTCCGGGGGCAACGCCCCGAACAGCTCGGCTACCACGGCCCGGCCCGTGCCCTCCAGGAGGTCTGGATCGCGCTGCGCGCCAGCGAGCGCGAGATCCTCGAACTGGTCAGCGTCGCCGATGTGGCAGCGGGCACGCTGCCCGCCCGCGTCACCGAGCTGGCCGCCGACCCGCGCGCCTGGATCTGAGTGGGCAGCGGGCACCACGCCCGCCCCTCGTGAGCGCGGCCGAGCCGACGTCCCATCCCCCGGTCGGGGGCTTGACCCGGGCTGCCCCGTGCCGCATTGTCGACCAAGTCGATAGGAGATACCGAAAAGTCAGGGGGCGCTCATGCGCAAGCTGTTGGTCCTCGCTCTGGTCGGGCTCGTCGCACAGTTGATCGATGGTTCGCTCGGTATGGCGTACGGGTTGACCTCGTCCACGTTGCTGCTGGTCGTCGGGGTCGCTCCCGCGTCCGCCTCGGCGTCGGTGCACCTGGCCGAGATCGGCACCACGCTCGCGGCCGGCGTCGCGCACTGGCGGTTCGGCAACGTCGACTGGCGGGTCGTGACCCGCATCGCCCTGCCCGGCGCGGTCGGCGCGTTCGCCGGGGCCACGCTGCTCAGCTCGATCTCCACCGAGTCAGCCGCGCCCTGGATGGCCGCCATCCTCTTCACCCTGGGCACGTACCTGCTGGTGCGCTTCGCCCGACCGCTGCGGACCGGCCGGGTCGGCGGACGGCTGCGCGGACGCTTCCTTGGGCCCCTGGGCCTGGTCGCCGGCTTCGTCGACGCCACCGGCGGCGGCGGGTGGGGCCCGGTCGCCACTCCGGCGTTGTTGGTCTCCGGCCGGATGGAGCCCCGCAAGGTGATCGGCTCGGTCGACACCGCCGAGTTCGTCGTGGCGGGTGCCGCCAGCATCGGTTTCCTGATCGGGCTGGGCACGGAGGGGTTCCTGCTCCCCACCGTCGTCGCCCTGCTGATCGGCGGGCTCATCGCCGCCCCGCTGGCAGCCTGGCTGGTGCGCATCGTGCCCGCCCAACTGCTCGGCGCGGCGGTCGGTGGCGTGATCGTGCTGACCAACGCCCGCACCCTGATCCGGTCCGCCGAGCTGGACGGCCCGCTCCGCCCCATCCTGTACGCCCTGCTGGCCGCCGGTTGGCTGACCGCGCTGGTCTTCGCCGTGCGAGCCCTGCGTCGTACCCGCCAAGCCCGCGCCACCGCTGCCACCGCCACCGCCGCTGCCACCGTGACGGCCACGGCACCCGCCGCTGGAGTGCCGGCGTCTTCTGAGTCGGCCTCTGTCATCCCCGGCGCTGCCGACGGCAGCGCACCGGCCGATCTCAGCGTGGCGGGAACGCCGGGAGTGCGCTGACCCGCGCGGCGGCCTCTGCTGAACAGCTCACCTTCGCGTTGACCGCCGACCAGCAACCTGCGCTGCTCGTGCGACGGCTGTCCGGGGCGAGTCTCCCCGCCACCCGTCGGTGTTCGCGGCGGGGTGCTTCCCCCGTGAGGGTGATGCCTGTGAGTCATCAAGATGACTCACAGGCATCACACTCATTAGGGTCCTCGCCCCCGCCAGGGCGAGGTGCGGCGCTGCCGCCGGTCATCAGCCCTGCCGACGGGCAGCCGGGACCCGGCTCCTCTGCCGCCGTCACGGCGGGAGTTTGACGGCGGTAACGCCCGGGCCGTCAGCGCGTCAGCAGTTTCTCCGCCGCCTCGGCGAGGAGCGCCCACGCCTGGTCGACGTGCGCCTCGGTGCTCTGCGGTGAACCGACGGCCAGCCGCAGCGTGTAGCGGCCGGCGACGCGGGTGTGGGTCAGGTGGACGCGGCCGGTGCCGTTGACCTGGGCCAGCAGTTCGGCGTTCGTGTCGTCGTCGGCGCGGAGCCGGAAGCAGACCAGCGAGAAGGGGTGCGCCGCGGCAAGCTCGAACCGGTCGTCGGCGCGGAGGTGGTCGGCGAACCGGGCGGCCAGGGCCACGCCGGAGCGGATGTGCGCCCGCAGGCCCTCGACGCCGTACCAGCGCAGCACGAACCACAGTTTCAGCGCCCGGAAACGGCGGCCCAGCGGCACCTGCCAGTCCCGGTAGTCGAGCACCGCTCCCGATTCGGAGGCGGCGTTGCGCATGTACTCCGGGAGCACCGTCAGTGCCTCGATCAGCTCACGGCGGTCGGCGACCCAGAACGCGTCGCAGTCGAAGCCGGTGAGCAGCCACTTGTGCGGGTCGAAACAGTACGAGTCCGCGTACTCCAGACCGGCGTGCGACCAGCGCAGCTCGGGGCAGACGGCGGCGGCGCCCGCGTACGCGGCGTCGACGTGCAGCCAGATGCCGTACTCGGCGCAGATCGCCCCGATCTCCGCTACCGGATCGACGGCGGTGGTGGAGGTGGTGCCGATTGTCGCGACCACGATGGCGGGTACGTCGCCGGCGGCCAGATCCGCCTCGATCGCGGCGCGCAGCGCGTCCGGGCGCAGCGCCTGGGTGTCCGGGTCCACGTCGAGCGTCCGGACCCCGTCCGCGCCCAGTCCGGCGATCCGCGCGGCCTTCTCGATGGAGGAGTGCCCGTGCACCGACGTGTACGCCCGGTAGCGCCTGTCGATGCCGGCGGCGCGCCAGCGGCCCGCGCTGGCGCGGTGCAGCGCGGTGAGGGTGGCCACCAGGGTCGCCGAGGAGGCCGAGTCCTGGATGACACCGCCGCCGGCGCCGGTCGAGGAGAAGCGCGCCGGCAGGGCGAGCAGGTCGGCCAGCCAGTCCATCATGACCGTCTCGAGTTCGGTGCACGCTGGGCTCGTGGCCCACATCATGCCCTGCACCCCGAGGCCGGAGCTGACCATGTCGCCGAGCAGGCTCGGACCCGAGGTGTTCGCGGGGAAGTAGCCGAAGAACCCGGGGTGCTGCCAGTGCGTCAGCCCCCGTAGGACGATGGCGTCCAGGTCGGCGAGCACCGCCTCGACCGGCTCGCCGCCGGTGCTCGGTGGCGCGCTCGGCAGGGTCCCGGCCACCGTGCCCGGCGGGTCGGCGGAGGTGACCGGTCGCTGGTGCAGCGTCGTCCAGTAGTCGGCGATCCAGTCGACGACGGCGTGGCCGGCGCGGCGGAACTCGTCCGGGTCCATGTGTGGTGCGCTCACCCGGCGAGTCGATCAGGCGGCGTGGGGGAGGGTCAAGAGCCGCACGGCGTGACGATCGTCGATATTGCGGAGTGGAAAGCGCTTGCCCTACGATGCGGCTGAGCCGGATCCGAGTTCCAGGGCGTTCATCCCCGACCAGATCGCCGTTCGCCGCCGCCGCGGCGGACCGTCCACCGTGCCACCCCGGGCAGGGCAGGTGGACCAGAGCGGTCATCACCGGATCCCCGGAGGCAGTTCATGCACCCGTCAAGACAACGGTTGAGTCTGCTCGCCGCCTCGACAGCGGCAGCCGTCGTCGCCGGCACCGTCGGTACGGTCGTCGCCTCGGCCGCCGCTGTCGGCTGTCGTGTCGACTACCAGGTCACCAACCAGTGGCAGGGCGGTTTCGGCGCCAACGTCACCATCACCAACCTCGGCGAGGAGGTCAACGGCTGGACCCTGACCTGGTCGTACACCGCCGGCCAGCAGGTCTCCCAGGCGTGGAACGCCATCGTCAGCCAGTCCGGCGCCCAGGTGAGCGCGCGCAACGTCGACTACAACGGCGCTCTCGCCACCAACGGCACCGCCTCGTTCGGGTTCAACGCCTCGTGGACGAGCAGCAACCCCGCGCCGGCCAGCTTCGCGCTCAACGGGGTCACCTGCACCGGAGCGCCTCCCACGGGCGGCCCGACCACGCCGGCCCCGACCACCCCACCACCGACCACCCCGCCGCCCACCACGCCTCCACCGACCACTCCGCCGCCGACGACGCCGCCGCCCACCGACCCTCCGGCCGGGGCGAAACAGATGGAGAACCTCGACCGTGGGCTGATCAGCGTTCGTTCCGGCAGCGGCAACCTGGTCTCCTGGCGACTGCTCGGCACCGAGACCTCCGGCGTGTCGTTCAACCTGTACCGCGGCTCGACCAGGGTCAACGCCAACCCGATCACCGGCGCCACCACCTACCTCGACAGCGGTGCGGCGGCCGGGTCGGCGTACACCGTGCGGGCCGTGGTGGGCGGCGCCGAGCAGGCGGCGTCCGCGCCCGCCCTGCAGTTCGCCAACGGCTACCTGGACGTGCCCCTGCAGGTGCCGGCGGGCGGCATCACCCCCAGCGGGGAGAGCTACACCTACAGCGCCAACGACGCCTCGGTCGGCGACCTCAACGGCGACGGCACCTATGAGATCGTGCTCAAGTGGGACCCGTCGAACGCCAAGGACAACTCGCAGTCCGGCTACACCGGCAACGTCTACGTCGACGCGTACACGCTCACCGGCACCCGGTTGTGGCGCATCGACCTCGGCCGCAACATCCGGGCCGGCGCGCACTACACCCAGTTCCAGGTGTACGACTACGACGGCGACGGCCGCGCCGAGGTGGCCATGAAGACCGCCGACGGCACCCGCTCCGGCACCGGTCAGCTCATCGGCTCGTCGTCGGCGGACTACCGCAACTCCAGCGGCTACGTGCTGTCCGGCCCGGAGTACCTGACCATGTTCAACGGCCAGACCGGCGCGATCGCATCCACCGTCACCTACGACCCGCCGCGCGGCACCGTGTCGTCCTGGGGTGACTCGTACGGCAACCGGGTCGACCGTTTCCTCGCCGGCACCGCGTACCTGGACGGCCAGCGCCCGTCCCTGATCATGGCGCGGGGCTACTACACCCGCGCGGTGGTGGCCGCCTGGGACTTCCGCAACGGATCCCTGACCAAGCGCTGGACGTTCGACTCGAACTCGTCCGGCAACGGCGCTGCCGCCGGGCAGGGCAACCACCAGCTCTCCGTGGCCGACGTCGACGGTGACGGCCGCCAGGAGATCGTCTACGGCGCCGCCACCATCGACGACAACGGTCGGCTGCTCTACTCGACGGGCAACGGGCACGGCGACGCGATGCACGTCGGGGATCTCGACCCGGGCCGCGCCGGCCTGGAGGTGTTCAAGGTCGACGAGGACGCCAGCAAGCCCAGCTCGTGGTTCGCGGACGCCCGTACCGGTCAGATCCTGTGGTCCACGCCGGCCTCCGGCGACAACGGCCGGGGCGTCTCCGCGGACATCTGGGCCGGCAGCCCCGGCGCGGAGTCCTGGTCGGCGGCGGTCTCCGGACTGGCCAACACCCGTGGGCAGAACATCGGCCGCAAGCCGTCGTCGACGAACTTCCTCGCCTGGTGGGACGGTGATCCGGTCCGGGAACTGCTGGACGCCACGAAGATCGACAAGTACGGCACCGGAGGCGAGACCCGGCTGCTCGACGGCAACGGGGTGGCGTCCAACAACGGCACCAAGTCCACGCCCGCGCTCTCGGGCGACATCCTGGGCGACTGGCGCGAGGAGGTGATCTGGCGGACCACCGACAGCCGGGCGTTGCGCATCTACAGCACACCCACCCCGACCAGCACCCGGATCCACACGCTGATGCACGACCCGCAGTACCGGGTGGCCATCGCGTGGCAGAACACCGCGTACAACCAGCCGCCACATCCGGGGTTCTTCATCGGCGATCAGATGGCCGGTCCACCCACCCCGAACATCTACCTACGCTGATCTGACCCTGGCGGTCCTGATCGAGTTCGCCTAAGGTGGCAGGCACCGGGCCGCAGCCGCGGAATCCGCACAGCTGCAGCCCGGTGCTCCACACCGCGGCATTCCCGACCCGTCCCGACCGGGAATGCCGTACCACCACCGGCACCAACATTAGGCACCGTCCGGGTCGCGGGAGTGACGCTGACGTGAAGATCGTGTTTCACGCGTCCCGACGCAGGCCCCCGGCCACCTTCTCGGCGATCAACTCGTACGACCGCACCCGGTCGGCCACGTCGTACACCAGCGTGGTGAGCATCAGCTCGTCCGCGCCGGTGCGCTCCTGCAACTCGGTGAGCTGCCGCAGCACCGTCTCCGGCGATCCCATCGCCTGACCGTCGCGCCGTTGCAGCACGAACTCCCGCTCGATCTCGGTGTACGGGTACGCGGCCGCCTCGTCCGGCGTCGACAGCGGCTCCGGCCGACCGGAACGCAGCTTCAGGAACGACAGCGCGCTCGGCCCGGCCAGCCACTCGGCCCGCTCGTCCGTGTCCGCGCAGACCGCGTTGACGGCCACCATCGCGTACGGCTTGTCCAGCCACTGCGACGGCCGGAAATTCTGCCGGTACAGCGCCAACGCCGGCAGCGTGTTCGCCGAGCTGAAGTGGTGCGCGAACGAGAACGGCAGACCCAGCAGGCCGGCCAGTTGGGCGCTGAAGCCGCTGGAACCGAGCAGCCAGACGGCCGGCTGCTCGCCCCGACCCGGGGTGGCGACGATCTGTCCCGGCTTCTCGCCGCTGAAATAGTTCATCAGGTCGGCCAGCTCACGCGGGAAACCCTCCGCGGACAGGCCCTCCATGGTGCGCCGCAACGCCAGCGCGGTCACCTGGTCGGTGCCCGGGGCCCGGCCGATGCCCAGGTCGATCCGGCCCGGGTGCAGCGCCTCCAGGGTGCCGAACTGCTCGGCCACCACCAGCGGCGCGTGGTTCGGCAGCATCACCCCGCCCGAACCCAGCCGGATCGTCGACGTGTTGGCCGCCAGGTGCGCCAGCAGGACCGCCGGCGCGGAGCTGGCGATCGCCGGCATGTTGTGGTGCTCGGCCACCCAGAACCGGCGGTAGCCCAGCTCCTCGGTGCGCCGGGCCAACTCGGTGGTGGCACGAAGGGCGTCACCGGCGGTGGCGCCCTTCGCGACCGGAGCAAGATCAAGAACAGACAACGGTACGGTGATCACACGTTGTGCCAACTCGGCGGCCTGCCCGTTCATTCCGGCCGCCGCTCAGCCCACACCCCGCGCCTGCTCGAAGATCAGGCTGGTCTGGGTGTGCTGCACCACCGGATCGACCGCCAGGTGGTCCAGCACGAAATCCCGCAGCGCGTCACCCGACGCCGCCCGCACGTGCAGCACGTAGTCCTCCGCACCGGCCACGTGGAACACCGACACCACCCCGGGCAGCCGCACCGACCGCGCCCGGAACGCGTCCACCGCCGCCCGCTCGTGGGCGGTCAACCGCACCGACACCAGCGCCTGCAACGGCAGACCGAGTGCCGCCGGATCGACCTCCGCGTGGAACCCCCGGATCGCCCCGCGCTCGCGCAACGCCCGCGTACGCGTCAGACACGTCGACGGCGCCACCCCCACCCGCTCGGCGAGCGCGTTGTTCGGCAACCGGCCGTCCGCCGCCAACTCGGCGAGGATCGCGCGGTCCACCTCGTCCAGCGCCGGCCGTACATCATTCGACTCAGGGGGCATCCCCGCATTCTCCACCGAATCAACGACAGAGAGAAGGTGCCCCGACAGAATCATCTACCAAAGCATTGCCTCCCCGGCTGCGGATGTTCGACGCTACCGCCATGACGACGGTGGACACCCGAGCCGTACACGCCGGCCGCGACGACCTGCGCACGCTCGGCGTGCACGTACCACCGATCGACCTCTCCACCACCAACCCGCTGCCCTCGGTCGACGACGGTGGCAACGCGTACGAACACCTCGCCACCGGCGGCACCCTCCCCGCCGGTGCCAGCGCCGTCTACCAGCGGCTCTGGAACCCCACCGTCGCCCGCTTCGAAACCGCCCTCGCCGCCCTCGAAGGCACCGACCAGGCCGTCGCCTTCGCCAGCGGCATGGCAGCCCTCACCGCCACCCTGCTCGCCGCCACCCGCGACGGACACCGCCACATCGTCGCCGTCCGACCCCTCTACGGCGGCACCGACCACGTCCTCGCCACCGGCCTGCTCGGCACCACAGTCACCTGGGCCCACCCCGACGAGGTCGCCACCGCCGTCCGCCCCGACACCGCCCTCGTCGTCATCGAGACGCCCGCCAACCCCACCCTCGACCTCGTCGACATCGCCGCCCTCGCCACCGCCGCCGGCGACGTACCCCTGCTCGTCGACAACACCGTCGCCACGCCCGTCCTGCAACAACCCGCCCGCCACGGCGCCGCCCTCGTCCTGCACAGCGCCACCAAGAGCATCGGCGGCCACGGCGACGTCCTCGCCGGCGTCGTCGCCTGCGACGATGCCTGGGCCGCCCGACTCCGCCAGGTCCGCGCCGTCACCGGCGCGATCCTGCACCCCCTCGGCGGCTACCTCCTGCACCGCGGCCTGCAGACCCTGCCGCTGCGGGTCCGCGCCCAACAGGCCACCGCCGAGAAACTCGCCGGCTGGCTCGCCGACCACCCCGCCGTACACCGGGTGCACCACCCCTCGGTGTACGACCCGGCGGCGCTCGTCGGCCGGCAGATGTCCGGACCCGGCAGCCTGCTCGCCTTCGAGGTACGCGGCGGCGCGCCCGCCGCCGCCACCGTCGCCGCCTCCTGCCGACTCATCACCCACGCCGTGTCCCTCGGCGGCGTGGACACCCTCATACAGCACCCCGCCTCGCTGACCCACCGACCCGTCGAAGGCGACGCGAAGCCGGACGGGGCGCTGCTGCGCCTCTCCGTCGGCCTCGAAGACCCCGAGGACCTGCGCGCCGACCTCGCCCAGGCGCTCGACGCGGTCGTCTGATCAGCGCAGCTCGCGGTTGCCCAACACCCGGGTCGGCGAACCCTCCCGGGCCACCCGCAGCATCGCCCGGCCGATCCCGTCCGTCGTCGTCACCTGGTTCGGCAGCAGCCGCCGCAATACCGGGACCAGCGGACGGGTCACCGCGTACCCGATCCGGTACGCCCGCGTCCGCGACACCGCCCCGTACGTCGGCTGGATGAACCCCGGCCGCGCCGCGTACCCGTTGGGCAGCAGGTCCATGACCGCGTTCTCGGTGCGACCCTTGACCCGCGCCCACATCACCCGGCCCTGCCCGGTCGAGTCGGTGCCGACGCCGGAGACGTAGACGAACGTCACCTGCGGGCTCACCTCTGCGAACAGTCGCGCGGCAGCCATCGGGAAGTCGTAGCTGATCCGGGTGTACGCCGCCTCGTCCAGACCCAACGACGAGACGCCCAGGCAGTAGAAGCAGGCGTCCACGCCGGTCAGCTCCGCCCGTACCGCCTCCAGGTCACCCACGTCGGGGACGGTCAGCTCCCGCAGTTTCGGGTCCTGTTGACCGGTCGGCCGGCGGCCGACGGTGAGCACCTCCCGCACGTCCTCGGCGAGCAGACACTCGCGCAGCACGCCCTGACCGACCATGCCGGTCGCACCGAAGATGACCACCCGCATCAGAACCCGCCTCCTGTCGTCGACACTCGCACAGGCTCCCACGCGCCGTCCCCACGCCGGCCGATCGCCGTCCTCACGCCGGCCGATCGCCGTCCCCACGCCGGTCGATCGCCGTCCCCACGCCGGTCGATCGCCGTCCCCACGCCGGTCGATCGCCGTCCCCACGCCGGTCGATCGCCGTCCCCACGCCGGCCGATCATGAAGTTATTGCCTCCGACCTCGGCGTGTCGGAGCAATAACTTCATGATCGACCGGGCCGGGTGGGGGTGGGGCCGGGTGGGTGGGTGGGGGGTGGGTCAGGACTTTGGGCCTACGTGTCGGTCGAGCGTGGCTACCGCGTCGCGGCGTGCCACGGACAGGCAGTTGCGGCGGTTCATCCGCCAGGCGATACCGAGCAGGTCCAGGCTCCACTGGCAGAGCCCCATGATGTCGGTCGACTCGTTGACGAACATGTAGCGCGGGTAGATGTACTCCTTGCCGCGCACGGTCACCCGGTTGGCGAACCGGCAGCCGTCGGAGTGGAACAGACCGCGCACGAAGTCGCCGGGGTGGCTCTCGACGAGCGACAGTTGCCAGTCGGCCAGGACGATCGGTCGCTCGTGCTTCTTGCCGGGACCGTGCTGCGGAAACAGACACGGCCAGTGCTTGCCGCTGCTCTCGACCGAGACGCAGCCCTGCTTGCGGATTCGTTGCACGCGTGACGCGAGCACGGAGAGCATGGCCGACTCGCACGCGTCGACGAGGTGTGGATAGCTAGCCGTGCAGGCGATCCGTAGTACCGGCACCTTCGGTGAGACGGCCAGATGGCCGTCGCCCAGGTAGAGGCCGAGCAGGTAGACGTAGGCGGCGGGGTCTGTCGGACTGTCGACACCTTCCCGGCAGCGGAAGCACCGGAGCTCCGTGCCCTGGAGTCGAGCCTCCGGACGGTCGTTACACCAGTGCCAGACAGTCAAGTACGGCAGACCGACGGCGCGAGCGGTGTCGGCGACCGTTTTGCCGGCGAGGAACATCTGCCGTGCTCGTGCGCGAATCTCGGGTGGATGCACGAGAGAATTCTCGAACACCCGTACGACATCTTTTGTGGTGCCCTCGGTGGGATTCGAACCCACACTGTATGGAGTTTGAAGCCATTGCCTGCTGCCAGTTGGGCTACGAGGGCGCTTCCCTGATTCGGCCCTGACAGGATACCCACTACGCTGAGGGCGGTGACACCCGGCTGGGCGGGTGTCAGGTTCGAACTGGTGGGGGTAGGGCTGGTGGCTGAGACGCCGACGGATGCCGAGCGCAGGCGCGTACTGATCGCCGAGGACGAGGCGCTGATCCGGCTGGACCTCGCCGAGATGCTGGTCGAAGAGGGTTACGAGGTGGTGGGGGAGGCCGGCGACGGCGAAACCGCCGTGCGCCTCGCCGAGGAGCTGAAGCCCGACCTCGTCATCCTCGACATCAAAATGCCGATCATGGACGGGCTGGCCGCCGCCGAGCGCATCGCCGGCGCCCGGATCGCCCCGGTGATCATCCTGACCGCGTTCAGCCAGCGGGACCTGGTGGAGCGGGCGCGGGCGGCGGGCGCGATGGCGTACCTCGTGAAGCCTTTCCAGAAGAGTGACCTGGTCCCGGCCGTGGAGATCGCGCTGTCGCGGTACTCGGAGGTCGCGGCCCTGGAGGCCGAGGTCGCGAGCCTGACCGACCGCCTGGAGATCCGCAAGACGGTGGAGCGCGCCAAGGGCGCGCTGATGACGACGTACGGGATGACCGAGCCGCAGGCGTTCAAGTGGATCCAGCGCACGGCGATGGACCACCGGATGACCATGAAGGAGGTCGCCGAGCGGATCCTCGCGGAGACCGCCGGCGGTGAGGTGGCGCAGCAACCGAGCGTCTGATCGCTGCTCGTCGCTCGGCGGCGGGTGATCGGATCGATAGCATCAGCTACGTGTCGGTCCGGCGTACGGTCGCGGTGTTCGGGGTTGTCGTCACGCTGCTCGCCGGCTGCCGGGCCGCCGACGACGAGCGGCTTCCCGAACCGGTGCGTCCACGGTGGGAGATGGCGGATCTGCCGGTGCCCCCGGGTCCGCCTGGTCGGCTCATCGCCCGTGATGTGACAGTCTGCGCGGGTCGGTGGTACGTGGTCGGCGCGGTGGGTGCGCCGGACGGTGGAACCCGGCCGGCTGCGTGGCGGAGCGTGGACGGTCGAGTGTGGACGTCGCTGCCGTTGCGTCCGATCAGTTACTACGGCGAGCGCGCGATCCTCTACGCCGTCGGGTGTTCCGATGATCGGATCGCGGTGATCGGGGCGCGGTCGGGTGGCGCGCACGGCAATCCGCGGGTGCGGACGTGGCGGCAGGACGCCGACGGTGGTCTGACCGAGGTGCCGGCGGAGTTCGAGCTGTACGGCGGACCGGAGGCGGTCAGCGCGAGCCGTATCGCGGGTGGCGCTGGCGGGTGGCTGATCGCGGGTGCGCGGACGAGTGGGGCGGCGGTGTGGCGTTCCGCGGACGCGGCCGACTTCGTGCTGGTGGACGACGCCCCCGGGCTGGCCAGTGATGGGGCGGTGACGACGATCGCCACGGATGCGGTGGCGGTGCCCGAGGGCTGGTTGGTCGGTGGCGGGGGCAGGCCGGCGGATCGGGCCGACCGTGATCCGTACGTCTGGTCGTCGGGTGACGGCCGGGCCTGGACGCGGCTGCCGTTGCCGGCGACCGGTACGGACGAAATCGTGCAGCGTCTCGTCCGGGTGGGCGCCACGGTGTACGCCCTGGGGGTGCGGGGGAGCGGGTTCCAGGCCTGGGAGTGGTCGCCTGAGGCAACCGCGGGCGCCGATGACTGGCGTGCCCGTGGGGGGTTCGGGGCCACGGGTGCCGGTGCGGTGGCGGGGGTCGAGGCGGTCGCGGGCGTCGATGGCGGTGCGGTCCTGGCGATGACGGTGGCGAGCGACGGGCACCGGCTGTGGCGGTCCGGCGGGGATGCCTCGTCGTGGCTGCCGGTAACCCTTCCGGGTCGCGTTTCCGCTGGTGGGGACACGTCTGCGGCGGTTGCGGTGGCGGGCGGTCGGATGGTGGTCACCCTCGACGACGGGGTGGCGGCGAGGGTGTGGTTCGCACCCTCTGAACCCGTTTGACGAGTTGTCGACACGCGCCGATGTGACATCTAAACGCGAGGTTCTCCGCTTCTGGTAACGGTTGAGTCAACGCCGCCTACGACACCTTACGGGGAGTAGTGGTTGTGGGATAACGTCCCGCCCCAGACCGGGTGAACGGTCCGGTCCGGTGTGGTCTTGGCGTTCTGCCAGACGCCATCGGGCTTCAGGACGGAGGAGGGTTCCAGCCTTGAGGCAAAACTTCGTGCGCGTCCTCGGCAGCGTCGCCATCTTGGCGCTTGTTGCCGGCGGCGCCAGCGCGTGTAAGAAGGACGAGGGCACGTCGGGTGGTTCCGCCAACAAGGCGTGCGACCTCAAGATCGGTTTCTTCGGGGCGCTCTCCGGCGCCGACGCCGGTCTGGTCACCCCGATGAAGCAGGGTGCCGACCTCGCCGTGGAGAAGTACAACGCGGAGAACGCGGACTGCAAGGTCACCGTCGAGGCGTTCGACTCGCAGGGCAAGGCCGACCTGGCGGGTGGTCTGGCGACCAACGCGGCGGCCAACTCGAAGATCGTGGCCATGGTCGGCCCGGCGTTCTCCGGTGAGAGCGAGGTCGCGCTGCCGATCTTCGACACCGCGGGTCTCGCCGTCATCAGCCCGTCGGCCACCCGGCCGAGCCTGTCGGAGAAGGGCTGGAAGGTCTTCCACCGCGGCGTGGGTAACGACTTCTCCCAGGGTCCGGCGATCGCCAGCTACATCAAGAACGTGCTGAAGGCGCAGAAGGCGTTCGTCATCGACGACCAGTCCGCGTACGGCGCGGGTCTGGCCGACGAGGCCAAGAAGGGCCTCGGCTCGCTGGTCATCGGCACCGACAAGGTCGTCGACAACGCGCAGGAGTTCGGCGCGCAGATCTCCAAGGTGAAGACCAGCGGCGCGACGGTGCTGTTCTACGCGGGCTACACCGAGGAGGCGGCGCCGTTCCTGAAGCAGCTGCGGGCTGCGGGCTGGACCGGCACGTTCATCGGTGGCGACGGCATCAACGACGCCAACATGCTGTCGGTGGCTGGTCAGAAGGACGTCGAGGGCACCATCGCGACCTGCCCGTGTGGCCCGGCCACCGCGGCCAAGGGCACCTTCGTGACTGACTTCAAGGCCAAGTACAGCGTCGACCCGGGCGTGTACGCGGACGTGTCGTTCGACCTGGCCAACATCTACCTTGAGGCGATCAAGGCCGGTAAGACCACCCGCGCGGACATCCAGGCCTTCCTCTCCACCTACAACAAGGCCGGTTCCGCCTCGGGCGTGACCTACAAGTGGGAGCCCAGCGGCGAGCTGGACCCGGCCCAGGTCAAGGTGTGGGCCTTCAAGGCGAAGGCCGGCGCGTGGGCTCCGGACGTGGAGATCCCGAAGGCCTGATCCCGTCGGGGGTCACAGGTTTGAGGGCGTGACGAACAGAGTTGTTTCGATGCGGTCGGGGTGCGTAACCCCGGCCGCATCGGCTCAACGCAACACCCTTCGGAGCATCGGTGGACTTTGCAGAACTCGTCCGGGGCTTCCCGGAACTGACCACAACCGGGTTGGTGCAGGGTGCGATCTACGCGCTCATCGCCCTCGGCTACACCCTCGTTTACGGCGTACTTCGCCTGATCAACTTTGCGCACTCCGAGGTCTTCATGATCGGCACGTTCGGTGCCATCTGGACCTGGGCGGCCTTCGGGCTCGACAGCAACAGCGGTGCTCCGTCGGTGGGCCGTTCGCTGCTGCTGATCGCTCTGGCGATCGTGGCCGCGGCGCTGCTGTCCGGCAGTGTCGCCCTACTCATCGAGGTTACCGCCTACCGCCCGCTGCGTCGGCGTAACGCGCCGCCCCTGGCCTTCCTGATCACGGCCATCGGCGCCTCGTACGCCCTGATGGAGCTGATGGGGACGTTGACCCAGCGGCGTCAGGTCGGCTCGCCGGCTCTGCTGCCCGCGGACACGTTGTTCAAGATCGGCGGCTGGAGCGTCACGCCGGTGCAGATGCTGACGCTGAGCGTGGCCATCATCATGATGGTGGGGCTGGACTGGTTCGTTAACCGGACCCGGTTCGGCAAGGGCATCCGCGCGGTCGCGCAGGACGCCAACACGGCCGCGTTGATGGGTGTCAACAAGAGTCGTGTCATCGCGTTGGTCTTCGTGCTGGGCGGTCTGATGGCGGGTGTGGCCGCCGTCTTCAGCGACATGAAGAGCGGAAACACCCGGTACAACATCGGCTTCCTGCTCGGGCTCAAGGCGTTCTCCGCAGCGGTGCTGGGCGGTATCGGCAACCTGCGGGGCGCGGCGATCGGCGGCATCCTGCTGGGTCTGGTCGAGAACTACGGGTCGGCGCTGTTCGGCTCGCAGTGGCGGGATCTCATCGCGTTCGTGGTGCTGATCGTCCTGCTGATGTTCCGCCCGACCGGTCTGCTGGGCGAGTCGTTGGGGAGGGCGCGGGCATGACCGCTCTGCGAGAGCGTTGGCACTCCGCATCGAGTGCCTTCGGTCGGCGGGTCGACGAGCTGCCGAAGTCGGCCCGGATCACCGGGTTGCTGGCCTTCATCGCCTTCCTCTACGTCCTGCCGAACAAGTGGTTCTACGAGTACCTGAACATTCCGGGTCTGTGGATTCCCCTGTACACCACCCGCAACGACATGGCGGCGGTGCTGTTCTACTGCGCGTGGATCGTGCTCCTGTCGCTCGGTCTCAACGTGGTGGTGGGCTACGCGGGTCTGCTGGACCTGGGGTTCTTCGGTTTCTTCGCCGTCGGCGCGTACACGGTGGCGTTGTTGACGTCGCCGGAGAGCAAGCTGATCACCGAGTACAACTGGCTGGAGAGCCCGTGGCCGTGGTTGGTCACGGTGCCCATCGCGATCGCCCTGGCGCTGTTGTCCGGTGTGCTGCTCGGCGCTCCGACGCTGCGGCTGCGGGGTGACTACCTGGCGATCGTGACGCTCGGTTTCGCGGAGATGATCCGGATCGTCGCCAAGAACCAGGACTGGATCCTCAATGGTGACCGCGGCATCCCGCAGGTCGGGCACCCGCCGGGCAAGTACCCGGACGGTACGGCCATCTTCCAGTTCGAGTTCAAGCCGTACTACTGGCTGCTGCTCACCGTCATCATCGGTGCTGTCTTCCTGATCCGGAACCTGGCGAACAGCCGGGTGGGTCGGGCCTGGGTGGCGATCCGCGAGGACGAGGACGCGGCGGAGCTGATGGGTGTGCCGACGTTCCGGTTCAAGCTGTGGGCGTTCGCGATCGGTGCGGCGGTCGGCGGGTTGTCCGGCACGTTGTGGGCCGGTCAGGCCAACTTCGTCAACTCGTCGACGTTCTCGTTGGAGAATTCGATTCTGGTGTTGGCGGCGGTTCTGCTCGGTGGCGCCGGCAGCATCGGCGGTGCGATCCTCGGCGGCTTCCTGGTCATCTACATTCCGGAGTGGCTGCGGTCGGTGGGCGACGTGTTCGGTCTGCCGGAGACGGCTACCGTCTTCGGCAACGACTTCGACGTCAGCCCGACGTCGTTGCGGTACTTCATCTTCGGCATCCTGCTGATCATCGTGATGATCTTCCGACCGCAGGGTCTGTGGCCGAACCGGCGACGGGCCGCCGAGCTCCAGGACCGGCAGAAGGAGGTGGCTGTCGTTGAGTGAGCCACGGATGGGTAGCGAGCGCGACGTCACCAGCGAGCGCGACATGGCGATCGACGCGCGGACGACTGTCGGTAGCCCGGCGGAGACCTCGTCGACGCCGGACGAGGCCGTCAGCGAGCCCGCCGCGCCGGTTGACGGCCGGAAGCCGCTGCTGGAGGTCGACCACGTCACGCTGCGGTTCGGCGGCGTGGTGGCCCTCAACGACGTCAACTTCACCCTCTACGAGGGGGAGATCCTGGGTCTGATCGGCCCGAACGGCGCCGGCAAGACGACCTGCTTCAACGCGATGACGGGCGTCTACACGCCGACGACCGGGCAGATCCGGTTCCGGGGCGAGAAGGTCAGCGGCCGTAAGCGGTTCCAGATCACCAAGCTGGGCATCGCGCGTACCTTCCAGAACATCCGCCTCTTCCCGGAGATGACGGCGCTGGAGAACGTGCAGGTCGGCGCGGACGCCAACCACAAGACCAGCGTCCCGAGCGCCCTGCTGCGGTTGCCGCGGCACTGGCGGGAGGAGCGGCAGGGCAAGGCGAAGGCCCGCGAGCTGCTGGACTTCGTCGGCATCGAGGGTCGCTCCGGCGACCTGGCGCGCAACCTGTCGTACGGTGACCAGCGTCGTCTGGAGATCGCCCGGGCCCTGGCCACCGATCCCACCCTGCTCTGCCTCGACGAGCCGGCCGCCGGTTTCAACCCGGCGGAGAAGGTCGCCCTGCTGCAGCTGATCCGCAAGATCCGCGACTCGGGGGTCACCGTCCTGCTGATCGAGCACGACATGCGACTGGTCATGGGCGTGGTGGACCGGCTGGTGGTGCTGGAGTTCGGGCAGAAGATCGCCGAGGGGTCGCCGGCCGAGGTGCGCGACGACCCGAAGGTGATCGCGGCATACCTGGGAGGTGTCGAGGATGCTGCTTGAGATCGACGACCTGAAGCTGCTCTACGGCCGTATCGAGGCGCTGCACGGCATCAGCCTGCACGTCGAGCAGGGCGAGATCGTGGCGCTGATCGGCGCGAACGGCGCCGGCAAGACCACGACGATGAAGGCGATCTCCGGGTTGCACGCCATCTCCGGCGGCAGCATCAAGTTCGACGGCACCGACGTCAGTCGGATGCGCGCCGACCTGCGGGTGATCCGGGGCATCGGGCAGTCACCCGAGGGCCGTGGTGTCTTCCCGGGCATGACCGTGCTGGAGAACCTGGAGATGGGGGCCTACACCCGCCGGGACA
This sequence comes from Micromonospora sp. NPDC005174, assembly GCF_040608495.1. Classification (NCBI taxonomy): domain Bacteria; kingdom Bacillati; phylum Actinomycetota; class Actinomycetes; order Micromonosporales; family Micromonosporaceae; genus Micromonospora; species Micromonospora sp. NPDC005174. The sequence goes on from NZ_JBEXIJ010000006.1 coordinate 251,510, forward strand.
AAGCCGACATCGCCAAGGACCTGGCGATGGTGTTCGAGCTGTTCCCGCGGCTGCACGAGCGCCGCAAGCAGGCCGGCGGCACGCTCTCCGGCGGTGAGCAGCAGATGCTCGCGGTGGGTCGGGCGTTGATGACCCGTCCGAAGCTGCTGCTGCTGGACGAGCCGTCGATGGGTCTGGCGCCGAAGTTGATCCAGCAGATCTTCGAGATCATCACGCGGATCAACGAGCAGGGCACCACGATCCTGCTGGTCGAGCAGAACGCCCAGCAGGCGTTGTCGCGGGCCCACCGGGGCTACGTGTTGGAGACGGGCCGGATCGTCAAGGAGGGCACCGGCCAGGAACTCCTGCACGACCCGGCGGTCAAGGAGGCGTACCTCGGCGTGGCCTGAGCCACGGCGATCCGGCGGCCGGTCGTCCCCTCGGGGGCGGCCGGCCGCCGGCGTTTCGGCCGCTGACGTGTCTTCGCGCCGGTCGTGCGGTGCCGCCACCCGGGGTTGTCGGTGCGACGGACTAGAGTCGCTGCCGTGACAGCTACGACGCCGCGCCTGCTCCTCGTCGACGGACATTCCCTGGCATACCGGGCGTTCTTCGCCCTGCCGGTCGAGAACTTCTCCACCACGACGGGTCAGCCGACCAACGCGGTGTACGGCTTCACCTCGATGCTGATCAACGTCCTGCGCGACGAGCAGCCCACCCACATCGTCGTCGCCTTCGACGTCTCCCGCCGGTCCTTCCGCACCGACAGGTACGCGGAGTACAAGGCCGGCCGCAGCGAGACCCCGACCGACTTCAAGGGCCAGGTCAGCCTCGTCAAGGAGGTCCTGGCGGCGTTGCAGATCCCGGTGGTCGAGATGGAGGGCTACGAGGCCGACGACATCATCGCGACGCTCGCCTGTCAGGCCCGTGACCAGGGCATGACGGTGCTGATCAGCTCGGGTGACCGCGACGCGTTCCAGCTCGTCGGCGACCAGGTCACCGTGCTCTATCCGCGCAAGGGCGTCTCCGACCTGGCTCGGATGGACCCGGCGGCGATCGAGGCGAAGTACGGCGTCGGCCCCGAGCGTTACCGGGACCTCGCCGCGCTGGTCGGCGAGACCAGCGACAACCTGCCCGGCGTGCCGGGTGTCGGTCCGAAGACCGCCGCCAAGTGGATCACGACGTACGGCGGGGTGGAGGGCGTCATCGCCCGCGCCGACGAGATCAAGGGCAAGGCCGGCGACAGCCTGCGGGAGCGCCTGGCCGACGTGATCCGCAACTACGAGATCAACTGTCTGGTCTCCGACCTGGAACTGCCGCTACGCCCGGAGGACGCCCGCTGGGCCGGGTGGGACCGTGAGGCCGTGCACCAGGTCTTCGACACCCTGGAGTTCCGCATCCTGCGCGACCGCCTCTACCAGTATCTGGAGGCCGTCGAGCCGGAGGCCGAGTCCGGGTTCGACCTGACCGGCGAGGTCCTCACCGAGCCGGGCGCGCTCGCCGCCTGGCTCGACGCCCACGCCCCGAGCGGCACCCCGGTCGGGCTCGCGGTCAAGCTCGACAGCGGCCCCAACCGCCGCCACACCGCCTCGATCACCGGGCTGGCGCTGGCCAGTGCCGGTGGCGCGGCGGCCTGGGTCGACCCCAGCGGGCTCGACGCCTCCGACGAGGGTGCCCTCGCGTCCTGGCTGGCCGACGCGCAGCGGCCCAAGGTGCTGCACGACAGCAAACCCGCCGTGCTGGCCTGCGCCGCGCACGGCTGGGACCTGGCCGGCATCGTCCGCGACACCCAGATCGCCGCGTACCTGGCCCGCCCCGACCAGCGGTCCTACGACCTGACCGACCTGGCCCTGCGCTACCTGCACCGCGAGTTGCGGGTGGACGCGCCCGAGACCGGTCAGCTCACCCTCGACGGGCTGGGCGACGAGGGGGCGGCCGAGCAGAACCTCATGCTCCAGGCCCGCGCGACCCTCGACCTCGCCGACTCGATCGACGCCGAGCTGTCCCGCGACGGCGAGCAGTCCGCGCGGCTGATGGCCGGGGTGGAGCTGCCGCTGATGCGGGTGCTCGCCGCGATGGAGCGCACCGGCATCGCCGCCGACACCGACTACCTCTCCGAGTTGGAGGCGCACTTCGCCGCCGAGGTGAAGGCCGCCGCGCAGGGCGCGTACGAGGCCGTGGGCCGGGAGTTCAACCTCGGGTCACCCAAGCAGTTGCAGGAGATCCTCTTCACCGAGCTGGGCCTGCCGAAGACCAAGAAGATCAAGACGGGTTACACCACCGACGCCGACGCCCTGCAGTGGCTGTACGCGCAGCAGCCCCACCCGGTGCTGGCCCACCTGCTGCGCCACCGCGACGTCGCCAAGCTCAAGTCGACGGTGGACGGCCTGCTCAAGTCCGTCTCCGACGACGGGCGGATCCACACCACCTTCAACCAGACGGTGGCGGCGACCGGTCGGCTCTCGTCCACCGAGCCCAACCTGCAGAACATCCCGATCCGCACCGAGGAGGGCCGGCGCATCCGCCGGGCCTTCGTGGTGGGTGAGGGGTACGAGTGCCTGCTCACCGCCGACTACAGCCAGATCGAGATGCGGATCATGGCGCACCTCTCGTCGGACGACGCGTTGATCGAGGCGTTCAACTCCGGGGCCGACTTCCACGCCGTCACCGCCTCCTCGGTCTTCGGCGTACCGGTCGACGAGGTCACCCCGGACCAGCGGCGCAAGATCAAGGCAATGAACTACGGCCTGGCGTACGGGCTCAGCGCATTCGGCCTGTCCCAGCAGCTCAGCATCGGCACCGACGAGGCGCGCGGGCTGATGGAAAACTACTTCGCAGGCTTCGGCGGGGTGCGCGACTACCTGCACCAGGTGGTCGCCAAGGCCCGCCAGGACGGCTACACCTCGACCATCCTGGGCCGCCGCCGCTACCTGCCCGACCTGGTGAGCGACAACCGGCAGCGCCGCGACATCGCCGAGCGGATGGCGCTCAACGCTCCCATCCAGGGTTCGGCCGCCGACATCATCAAGGTGGCGATGCTGCACGTCGACACCGCGCTCGTCGACGCGGGTCTGCGCTCCCGGATGCTGTTGCAGGTGCACGACGAGTTGGTCTTCGAGGTCGCGCCCGGTGAGCGGGAGACGTTGGAGGCGCTGGTGCGGCGCGAGATGGGCGGGGCGTACCCGTTGTCGGTGCCGCTGGAGGTGTCGGTCGGCGAGGGCCGGGACTGGAACAGCGCCGATCACTGATCTGCGGTTGCGGTGTGGGGGTTGGATCTCCACTACTTCATCGGGTCGTGGCCCCAGTTCATGAGGGACCAGCGCCACTTCGTGTCGCGGACGTTGCCGGACGGGCGCTGCGCCATGTGTCGACGGACGTAGCCGACGACCTTGCGCATGTGCTTGTAGTCCGCCTCGGAGAGATCGCCGCGCTTGCGGCGGAGCAGGTTGATGATCTTCCGGCCGGATTCGTGTCCGACGGACTCGCCGCCACCGGTACGGCCACCCTTGTGCCAGCCGACCTGCTTCGACTCGTCGGTTTCCAGCCAGGTGGACAGCTCGCCGGGCTTCATGTTCACCGCGTCGGTGAACTCCCGGTAGGTGTCCCGGCCCTGGTCGTCAGCTCTGCTCATGACGCAACGCCTCCGGGCGGTGGGCCACGTCGCGGCCCGTGCCGTCACTGCGAACCCGGTACTGCGGGTCGTCCGGGGACGCGTTCACCGCTCGCCCACGTAGCCGGGTCCGTTCGGTGATCGTGCCCTGCACCACGCCGTACGCACGGTTGCCGTGTGCCGACCAGGAGACGTGGTCGCCCTTGTGGAACCTCTGTTCGGCCATGGTCCCGGCTACCCGAGCCGGCAGGGGCGAAACGGCTACGGCGTGATCTCGGCGATCGGCAGCTTCACGTCGAACGGCTCGGTCAGCTCGATCACGTCGGCACCGGATCCGGACACCAGGGGCCAGGTGCTGTCGGGATGGGCTCGGCGCTCATGGGGTCGAGCCTACCGGCGATCGATGGGTCGCAGGTCGGACGACGTGTGCGGCACGCTCAGTCGGCGGGCTTGTCGGTGACGAAGATGGCCGTGCCGGGGAAGAGTCGACCCCGCAGCGGGCTCCACTGCCCCCAGATTCCCTCGTGTCCCGCTGGCCACTCCGGCTCCACCAGGTCGAGCAGCCGGAATCCCGCCCCGACCAGTTCCCGGATCCGGTCACCGAGTGTGCGGTGCTGCTCCACGTACGTGGCCACGCCGCTCTCGTCCTGCTCGACGTAGGGGGAACGGTCGAAGTACGAGTGCACGGCCCGCAGGCCGCCCTCGCCCGGGTCGTCCAGGAAGATCCAGCGCATCGGATGGGTCACCGAGAACACCCACCGGCCGCCCGGGCGTAGCACCCGGTGCACCTCGGCGAGCAGGGCCGCCGAGTCGTCCACGAACGGGATCGCCCCGAACGCCGTGCAGGCCAGGTCGAACGACTGATCGGCGAACGGCAGGGCGAGCGCGTCGGCCTGCACCAGCGGCACGCGTACCCCCGTGGCGTCGGCGGCCTTGGCGGCGTGCCGCAACATGCCGGCGGACAGGTCGAAGGCGACCGGCCGCGCGCCCTGGGTGGCGAGCCAGCGGGCGGCGGCGGCAGCGCCGCAACCCACCTCGAGCACCCGTCGTCCCGACACGTCGCCGAGCAGGTGGGCGTCCGCTTCGCGCAGCCCCTCCGGGCACCAGACGAAGTCCACGTCGCCGAGGAACGCGCCGTGCTCGGTCTGGTAGTCGTCGGCGTCGGTGTCCCACCAGCCGCGGTTGGCCCGCCGGACCTCGGCGTCACCCACGCGGCGCCGGGTCACCCGGCTGTCGTCATCCACCCGCTCACGCTAGGCCCCCACCCCCCGGTCCACGACGGCGGCGCGGCCGGATCGGCACGGACTCGGGGGTGTCTGCGCGCCGCGCGCGCCGCCACCGGGGAAATCGAGTCGTGCGAGGGGCCCGTGAAGTGGCCGGTGGGACCCCTGTGACGTACGAGACAGCAGGGGTCTTTTCCGGGCGATTGTTCGGCTTTCGCAGGTCGCCGCGCGGCGAGGAGACGGGAGGGCTTGCACGCTGTGGTAATGCGCACGGTAGGCTAGACGATGCGCTCGCGGATCGTGTGTCTCGGCAGGGAGCAGGTGCGCGGTCGACGGACCACATCATGATCCTCACTAGGTGATCGTTCGGTGTGCCCGGCGACGGATCCGCTGGCGCGAACAGGTCACTGCGACACACCAGCCTGCTGTGACAACCCACCGACCGGAGCAACCGCCCACATGACGAGCAGCATCGAGGCCCCCTCGAGCGCCACCCGGGTCACCCACGACGATCTCGGTTCCGAGGAGGCTTTCCTCGCCGCGATCGACGAGACCATCAAGTACTTCAACGACGGCGACATTGTCGAAGGCACCGTCGTCAAGGTCGATCGGGACGAGGTCCTGCTCGACATCGGCTACAAGACCGAGGGTGTCATCCCCTCTCGGGAGTTGTCGATCAAGCACGACGTGGACCCCGCCGAGGTTGTGACGGTTGGCGACCACATCGAGGCCCTGGTCCTCCAGAAGGAGGACAAGGAGGGGCGTCTGATCCTCTCCAAGAAGCGGGCGCAGTACGAGCGGGCCTGGGGCACGATCGAGAAGATCAAGGACGAGGACGGTGTCGTCCGCGGCTCGGTCATCGAGGTCGTCAAGGGTGGTCTCATCCTCGACATCGGCCTGCGCGGCTTCCTGCCCGCGTCCCTTGTCGAGATGCGGCGTGTGCGTGACCTGCAGCCGTACGTCGGGCGCGAGCTCGAAGCCAAGATCATCGAGCTGGACAAGAACCGCAACAACGTGGTGCTGTCCCGCCGGGCCTGGCTCGAGCAGACGCAGTCCGAGGTGCGTACCGAGTTCCTCAACAAGCTGCAGAAGGGCCAGGTCCGCAAGGGCGTCGTGTCCTCGATCGTCAACTTCGGCGCCTTCGTGGACCTCGGCGGCGTCGACGGTCTGGTGCACGTCTCCGAGCTGTCCTGGAAGCACATCGACCACCCGTCCGAGGTCGTCGAGGTGGGCCAGGAGGTCGAGGTCGAGGTCCTGGACGTCGACCTGGACCGCGAGCGCGTCTCCCTGTCGTTGAAGGCGACGCAGGAGGACCCGTGGCGGCAGTTCGCCCGCACCCACGCGATCCAGCAGATCGTGCCGGGTAAGGTCACCAAGCTGGTTCCGTTCGGTGCGTTCGTCCGCGTGGACGACGGCATCGAGGGCCTGGTCCACATCTCCGAGCTGGCCGAGCGCCACGTGGAGATCCCGGAGCAGGTCGTCCAGGTCGGCTCCGAGGTCATGGTCAAGGTCATCGACATCGACCTGGAGCGCCGCCGGATCTCGCTGTCGCTCAAGCAGGCCAACGAGGGCTTCGTCGAGGGCGAGGAGCACTTCGACCCGACCCTCTACGGCATGGCCGCGACGTACGACACCGAGGGCAACTACATCTACCCCGAGGGCTTCGACCCGGAGACGGGCGAGTGGCTCGAGGGGTACGACAAGCAGCGCGAGACCTGGGAGAACCAGTACGCCGAGGCTCGTCAGCGCTGGGAGGCCCACACCAAGCAGGTGCAGACCTCTCGCGCCGCCGACGCCGAGGCCGCTGCCAACCCGACCCCGGCCGTCCCGGCTGCCACCGGTGGCACCACCTCCTCGTCCAGCCCGGCCCCGAGCCGGCAGGCCGAGGAGCCGGCCGGCACGCTGGCCACCGACGAGGCGCTCGCCGCTCTGCGGGAGAAGCTCGCCGGCGGTAAGTGACCCGCTGACACGACGACAGGCCCCGTCTCCCGCGATCTTCGGATCGCCGGAGGCGGGGCCTTCGCCGTGCAGTCACCGCGCCGGTGTCGCGATGACCCCGGCACGGTGGCGGCTTTGGCGGGCGCGGAGCGGGGGCGACGGCGGTGGCGGTGGCGGGGCGCCGGTCTCTGCGCGTCCTTTGCTCTGCTGCAACAGAGGAAACGGTCGGTGTCCGATTACCGGACGGCACGTGTTTCCTGGGCTGAAGCAGAGCAAAGGACACGCGTGACAGGTCAGGGCGCGCGTGACAGGTCAAGGCTCGCGCGTGACAGGTCAAGGCTCGCGCGTGACAGGTCAAGGCTCGCGCGTGACAGGTCAAGGCTCGCGCGTGACAGGTCAGGGCACGCTGTGGAGCCGATCTGGGCGGCCAGGTGGTGGGACAGGGGTTCGCCTACGGGCGTCTCGCGGGGTGGGCGTGTTTGGCGGGGGAGCCGCGATCCGGTTGACTGGTCCGGTGCTGAGGGTGGGTTTGACCGGCGGTATCGGATCGGGCAAGAGCGCGGTGGCCGCGCGGCTGGTGGAGTTGGGCGCTGTGCTCGTGGACGCCGACCAGGTCGCCCGGGAGGTCGTCGCGCCGGGCACCGAGGGCCTCGCGGAGATCGTCGCCACGTTCTCCGAGGCGGTGCTGGACGGCGACGGCGCGCTGGACCGCGCCGCGCTGGGCGCGAGGGTGTTCTCCGACGAAGCCGCCCGCCGCCGGCTGGAGGCGATCACCCACCCTCGGGTACGGGCGCGCACCGCCGAACTGGTCGCGGCGGCACCGCCGGACGCGATCGTCGTCAACGACGTACCGCTGTTGGTGGAGGTGGGGCTCGCGCCGACGTACCACCTGGTGGTCGTGGTGCAGACGGCCGTGCCGATCCGACTGGAGCGGCTGACGCGCGACCGGGGGATGGACCGCGCGGACGCCGAGCGGCGGATCGCCGCGCAGGCCGACGACGCCTGCCGGCGGGCGGTCGCCGACGTGGTGGTGACCAACGACGGGAGTCTGGTGGCGCTGCACGCCGCCGTGGACACGCTGTGGCGGCAGCGGCTGCACCCCTACGAGCACAACCTGCGGCAGCGGAAGGTCGCCACGCCACCCGCGCGCGGTGGCGCGACGAGGGCCGACCCGAGCTGGCCGGAGCAGTACGCGCGGATCGAGGCCCGGATCCGGCACGCGCTCGCCCCGGCTGACCTGCGGATCGACCACATCGGCGCGACCGCGGTGCCCGGCCTCGCCGCCGACGACGTCATCGACGTGCAGTTCGCCGTGCCCGACCTCGCGGACGCCGACGGGCCGCTGGCCGACCGGCTGGCGAGCGCGGGGTTCCCCCGGGTGCCGGGGCACTGGTGGGACGATCCGCGCCCGGCCGGCCGGGCGCGGTGGGAGAAGCGGCTGCACGGCAGCGCCGACCCGGATCGTCCGGTGCGTCTGCACGTCCGGGCGGCCGACTCGCCCGGCTGGCGGTACGCGCTGCTCATGCGGGACCACCTGCGCGCCGACCCGGATCGGCGGGGCGCGTACCTGCTGCTCAAGCGCGATCTGGTGGACGCTGCGCCGATTGTCGGTGACTCCGGCACGGGCGGCGATCCCTGGTTCGACGAGGAGTACCTGCGGGCCGAGCAGTGGGCCGCGCAGACCGGCTGGCGGCCCTGACTCTGGTCAGCGCGTCCCGCGCCGTGCGGTGGCGGCCCGCGCTGGTGGAGTGAGGCGGGGCACCACTGCGGGATCGAGGTCGAGCTGCGCCCACGCGCCGGGGCCGGTGTGCAGCTCCACCCGACGCAGCGATCCGTCCCGAGCGATCCAGTAGCGCAGTCGTGCGTCCGCCACGCGGAGTTCCACCACGTCCACGGTCCGTCCGCCGGCGAGGTCCTCGCGGACGCGCACGGGCACGCCCCGCCGTGCCAGCGGACCGGCGGCGCCCACTGCGGCGTCGACCAGCAGGTCCAGGTCGTCCCGGGCGGACCGGGTGGTCCGCCAGGCGCCGGCGGGGACCGGGAACGGAGGCCGCCCGGGTGTCTCGGCGGTGCCACCACCACCTGCTTGGGCCGGTACGTCCGTGCGGGACAGACCTGCGGCGTCGCGGTGCAGCAGGGTCCGGCGACCGGGTACGCCGAGGTCGGCGACCGCCACGTAGGCGGTGCGCGCGGTCCAGCTCAACCAACCGGCGCCCCGCAGGTTGACGTCGACGCCCACCGGCGCGGCCAGCGTCAGCGTGGCGCCGCCCTGGCCGCGCAGCCGGGCCGGCAGGGCGTCCAACCGCCGCTGCTCGGCGTTCGTGAGCGCCCGTGGCAGGCCGGGTCGGCCACCGAGCGCGTCCACCGGATGCAGGGTGGGACGGTCGATCCGGTCGAGGAGCACCGTGACCGGCCCGACATCGGGCAGCCGGGTCACCAGCTTGTGCAGTCGGCCGTCCCGGTCGAGCCAGTAGCGGGTCGACGCGTCCGCTCGGGTCGCCGCCGTGCTGGCCGGTGCGGTGCTGTCGGGACCGGTCGTCGCGGGGGCGAGCGACGCCTGCAAGACGTCCAGCGTCCCGGCCGCGCCCACGTCCTGGGCGACCCAGCGGGCGTCGCCACCGCTCGGGGCCGGATCCGGACGGTCGGTGGCGAGGCCGAGGAGCAGGTCGAGGACCGGCGCCAGGCCCCTGTCGGTCGTCCGCTGACGCAGTTGCCAACGGTCCGCCGGTGGCACCAGCGGTGGCGCGGCCGGGGTGGGTACGGCGCTCGGGTCGGGCCGGACCACCAGGACCCCGCCCGTGCTCTGCAACAGGCCGCGGTCGGCACCCGCCCCCGGCCCGCCCACGTCCAGGTAGAGCAGGGGCCGCGACCAGTCCACCCAGCCCACCAGTTCGGTACGGGCGGCGCCGTCGCCGGCGGTGACGTGCACACCGGCGCGGAGGTCCCGCAGATTGGTGACGCGCATGGCGGCCAGCCGCTCGGCCTCGGCGACGGTCAGCGGTCGGGCCGGCGCGGTCGGCTTGGGCGTCCAGCTCAGCAGCCCGACGACCAGCGCCGCCGCCGACGTCACCGCGGTCAGGGCGAGCAGGAACAGCAGCGTACGGCGGCGGCGGGCCCGGGACCATCCGGCGCTGTGACCCTCGACCGAGCGATCGCCGGGGTCGGGGGACATGTCGGCGCCGCGGTCCGTGGCGCCGGCGCGGGCGGTGTCGGAGGAGGGTGCCGGGGCTCCAGAGGTGTCCACGGATGTGAAACGGGCGGGACGGCACCGGGTGACGAGCGGGGGCGTCGAGCAGGGGCGCTCGCGGCGGCCGGTCTGCGCCGTGAGCGCGACCACACGGGTGCGCACGCCGGACGAGCCGGGTGCTGCGACCGCTGTGCCGGGGGCGACCGGCTGTGATGACAGCCTGGCCGCCGGGCCCGGTCGGCCGCCGCGAGCGGCCTACATGAAGAGGGTAGTCCCGGTGACATGGGCCACACAATGGGAATATTGAAGCCGATCACGTACCCTGCGCGACGGCCGAACATGTCGGACCTGCGGCGTACCGTTGAGGTCATGGCGCTCGACATTCCTCGACTCGACGGCCGCTTTGAGGTCGTCAGCGAATTCCAGCCGGCCGGCGACCAGCCGGCCGCCATCGACGACCTTGAGCGCCGGGTGCGGCGCGGCGACCGGACCTCGGTGCTCCTCGGCGCGACCGGCACCGGCAAGAGCGCCACCACGGCGTGGCTCATCGAGCGGCTGCAGCGACCGACCCTGGTGCTCGCCCCGAACAAGACACTCTGCGCGCAGCTGGCCAAGGAGTTCAGCGAGCTGCTGCCGCACAACGCGGTCGAATACTTCGTGTCGTACTACGACTACTACCAGCCCGAGGCGTACATCCCGCAGACCGACACCTACATCGAGAAGGACTCCTCGATCAACGAGGAGGTCGAGCGACTGCGGCACTCGGCGACGATGTCGCTGCTCACCCGCCGCGACGTGATCGTGGTGGCGACCGTCTCGGCGATCTACGGCCTGGGCACCCCGGAGGAATACCTCAACCGGGCGGTCCGGGTCGAGGTCGGGCAGGATCTCGACCGCGACCAGTTGCTGCGGCGGCTGGTCGACATCCAGTACACCCGCAACGACATGGCCTTCCAGCGGGGCACGTTCCGGGTCCGCGGCGACACGCTGGAGATCATTCCGGCGTACGAGGAACTGGCCGTCCGCATCGAGCTGTTCGGCGACGAGGTGGAGAAGCTCTACTACCTCAACCCGTTGACCGGTGACGTGGTCCGCGAGGTCGACCAGTTGGTGATCTTCCCGGCGACGCACTACGCGGCCGGCCCGGAGCGGATGGAGCGGGCCATCCGCGACATCGAGGTGGAGCTGGCCGAGCGCCTCGCCGAGCTGGAGCGGCAGGGCAAGCTGCTGGAGGCGCAGCGGCTGCGGATGCGCACCACCTACGACATCGAGATGATGCGGCAGGTGGGCTTCTGCTCCGGCATCGAGAACTACTCGATGCACATGGATGGGCGGTTGCCCGGCAGCCCGCCGCACGCCCTGCTCGACTACTTCCCGGACGACTTCCTCACCGTGGTCGACGAGTCGCACGTGACGATCCCGCAGATCGGCAGCATGTACGAGGGTGACGCCTCCCGCAAGCGGATGCTCATCGACCACGGGTTCCGGCTGCCCAGCGCCGCCGACAACCGGCCGCTGCGCTTCGACGAGTTCCTGGAGCGGGTCGGCCAGATGGTCTGCCTGTCCGCGACCCCCGGCACCTGGGAGATGGACCAGGCTCAGGGCGAGTTCGTCGAGCAGGTCATCCGTCCCACCGGTCTGGTCGACCCGCAGGTCGTGATCAAGCCGACCAAGGGTCAGATCGACGACCTCATGCACGAGATCAAACTACGGACCGACCGGGACGAGCGGGTGCTCGTGACGACGCTGACCAAGAAGATGGCCGAGGACCTGTCGGACTATCTGCTGGAGAACGGCGTCCGGGTGCGCTACCTGCACTCCGAGGTCGACACGCTGCGCCGGGTCGAGTTGTTGCGCGAACTGCGCAAGGGCGAGTACGACGTGCTGGTCGGCATCAACCTGCTCCGCGAGGGTCTGGACCTGCCCGAGGTGTCGCTGGTGGCGATCCTCGACGCCGACAAGGAGGGCTTCCTGCGCAGCGGCCGTTCGCTGATCCAGACCATCGGGCGGGCCGCCCGTAACGTCTCGGGCCAGGTGCACATGTACGCCGACAAGATCACGCCGTCGATGGCGACGGCGATCGACGAGACCGACCGGCGTCGTGCCAAGCAGATCGCGCACAACGAGGCACACGGCATCAGCCCGGAGCCGCTGCGCAAGAAGATCCACGACATCCTGGACGACATCTACCGCGAGGCAGAGGACACCGAGAACTCCCGGGTCGGCGGCGCGGTCCGCCAGCTCTCCCGCGGCAAGGCCCCCGTCAAGGAGACCCGCAGCCGCAGCCGGTCGACCGCTACCACCACGTCACGGGAGGGGATGGCCCGCGCCGACCTCGCCCAGCTCATCCAGGAACTCAACGACCAGATGCTGGCCGCGGCCCGCGAGCTGCAGTTCGAACTGGCGGCGCGGATTCGCGACGAGGTCGCCGACCTGAAGAAGGAGCTACGCGGCATGGACGCCGCCGGCGTGAAGTGACGCCAGGGCCACCCTGGTCACCAACGGTACGGGGGGATGCGGGAAGGGCGGTCGGGGTGCGATGAGTCCGGTCGACGACGATTTGGTCATCGGGCTCCCCGAGATGCGGCTGCGCCCGTTCGTCGACCGGTACATCGGCTATCGGGAACGCGCCGACGTGCCGCTGGTCCGCCGGGAGCCGGCCGGCGTCTTCGTGGTGCTGATCCTGGGTTGGGGCGCGCCGCTGGACGTTGTCGACCCGCGCAGCGCGGAGCGTGGGATCGAGCGGGTGGACTCGTTCGTGGCCGGCACCTTCGACGGTTGGTGCACCACCCGTACGGTGGGTGTGGGGGAGGGCGTCGAGCTGCTGTTGACGCCGCTGACCGCCCGACGCGTCCTCGGTCTGCCGCTGGCCGAGGTGGCCAACAGGGCAGTGGGCCTCGGGCAACTCCCCGGCGGTTGGCTCGACCGACTGCGGCACCGGCTCGCCGACGCCGCGTGCTGGCCGCAACGCTTCGCGCTCCTCGACACGGCGCTCGCCGACCGTCTGGTGGGGGCCCCTACCGTCGACGCCCGCCTCGACTGGGCCTGGCGGCGGCTCGTGGCCAGCGGTGGGCGCGACGGTATCGGCGCCCTCGCCACCGAGCTGGGATGGAGCCGACGACATCTGGCGGCCCGGTTCCGGGAGGAGGTCGGGCTAGCCCCGAAGACGGCCGCTCGATTGCTGCGCTTCCAGCAGGCACACGCGGCGCTGCGCGGCGTCTCCGCCACGACCGGGCTGCGGCCCGCTGGGGCGGTGCGGGCCGTCGACTGGGCCGAGGTCGCGGTCCGGTGTGGCTACTACGACCAGTCCCATCTCATCCGGGACTTCCACCAGTTCGCCGGCACCACACCGGCGGCGCTTCTCGCCGCCCGCTCCACCGCCTGACGCGAGAACGCCGCCGGCCGAGAACGCCCCGCACGCCGAAAGCGCCGGCACGCCGAGAGCCGCGGCGGCCGACGATCGACTCGGGTTCACGGACGTCGGGGTGTCCCGGCCACGCCGACAGCCCCCGGACAGCGAAGACCCAACTGCGCCCGGCTGTCGAGGCGGCCGGGGGCGCAGGGTGGTGGTGCGTCCTTTGCTCTGCTTCAACCCAGGAAGCGCTCGGCGTCCGATAATCGGACACCGCCTGTTTCCTCTACTGAAGCAGAGCAAAGGACGCCTGCGGCAGTGTCGCCCTGCCGGGATTGCAGGAACCCGGTGGCGTGGTGCGGGCTGCCCCGCGCGCTGGTCCCGCGCTGGTCCCGCGCTGGTCGACCCGCCCGGGTCACATTCGTCCAATCGGGGACGGACGTCGGAGCGGAGACTGGTCGGTATGCGAACCGTCTATCCGATCCTTCGTTACCCCGACCCTCGCGCCGCGATCGACTGGCTCTGTTCCGCGTTCGGTTTCCAGGTGCACGCCGTGCACGAGGCGCCGGACGGCACTGTCGCGCACGCCGAACTCGTCCTCGACACCGGCATGATCATGCTCGGTCCCCGGGTCGGCGCGGCGTCGCGGCTGGCCGACGACGACTGGTCCGTCTACGTGGCCGTGCCGGACGTCGACGCCCACTGCGCTCAGGCCCGCGCCGCCGGAGCGGACATCACCCGGGAGCCGTTCGACACCGACTACGGGTCCCGGGACTACGCCGCCCGTGACCTCGCTGGCATCCCGTGGTCGTTCGGCACGTACCGGCCCTGAGGCATCACCGGCCCTGCGCCACTACCCGGCCCTGAGCAGGGAACATCGGCCTGCCCGACATCGGATGCCCCGGCTCCGCACGATCACCTCGGTTGCGGTGCGCAAGCGCGCTATTGCACTGGGTGATCGTCCTGCGTACTCTCCCTCGATGGGGAGGCGGGGATGCCGTTGCCAACAAGTCCTGTCATTCGACGCGCGCGGCTCGGCGCTGAGCTGCGTCAACTACGCCGACGCGAGGCGCTGACCCTGGAACAGGTCTGCGACCGGTTGGGCTGGGCCTCGACGTCGAAGCTGTCCCGCATCGAGCTGGGTCAGAGCCGGCCGGATCTCGCCGATGTGCTGGATCTGCTCGACGTCTACCAGGTGCCCGGGCCGGCCCGGGACGCGCTGATCGTGATCGCGCGGGACGCGGCCACGAGTCGCGGCTGGTGGAAGACGCTCGGCGAGATGAGCGAGCGGCAACGCGTGTACGCCGAGTTGGAGGCGGGCGCGGCCGACATCGTGGAGTACCAGCCGTCGGTCGTGCCGGGGCTGCTCCAGACGCCGGCGTACGCCCGTTCGCGGGTCGCCGCCGGCGTTCTGCTCAGTCCCGAGGTCGACGTGGAGGCCGAGGTGCGGGCCCGGGCGCTGCGCCAGGAGGTGCTGCGGCGGGCCGACCCGCCGCGCTACACGGCGGTGCTCGCCGAGGCGGTGTGCGACCCTGGTGACCTCCCGCTCGACACCTGGCGTGAACAGTTGCGGCACCTGGTGGCGGTGACCGGGCTGGCGCACGTGACGGTGCGGCTGCTGCCCCGCGGGGTGGCGGGCGGCGGGCTGCACCCCCTCACGCCGTACTCCTGGTATGCCTTTCCCGACCCGGCTGATCCGCGGACGGTGATGTTGGAGGCGTTGACCACCGACGTCCGCCTGGCGACCGTGCTCGACGTCGACAGGTACGAGCGGATGACCGAGGCGCTGCTGGCGGCGGCGTTGTCACCGGAGGAGACGGTCACCGCGTTGGCCCGCCGCGTCGGGCAGTGAGGCTCACCCGCGCGGCCACCGGGCCCGGCGCCCCCGAGACCGTCGGGACCGGCGACCCGCGCGTGCGGGAGGCACGATAACCGCTGGGTACGACAGCTCCAGTCAGGCCGGTACGTCGAGGAAGTGCTCGACAAGCGGTGGCCCGGCGAAGTGTGGCCCGATGAGCGCGCGCCACTGCGCGAACCGGTCGGTGTCCCGGAAGTTCTTCTCGTGCGCCTCGACCGAGTCCCACTCCACCAGCAGAACGAACCGGGTGGGGGACTCGATGCCCCGGGTCATCCGGACCGACCGGCAGCCGGGCGTTCCGGCGAGCACCGGGTGACCCTGGGCGTACGCGGCGGCGAACTCGTCCTCGTGTCCGGGCAGTACGTCGATCAGCGCGACCTCAAGCACCATGCCGGCAAGCCTTTCACGGCTCGGGGTCGTGCGGGTGCCGCGGGGTCTGTTCCGGCGTCGACACACGCCCTAAGGTCAGACGACATGATCATCGAGTGGCTCACCGGTACCGCCTTCCGGGTCGCCGGCGTCGGCACGACCTGGGCGGAGCTGCTGGGGTTCGTCACCGGCGTGCTCAACGTCTGGCTGGTGGCCCGGCAGCGCGTCGCCAACTGGCCGATCGGCATCGCCAACGTGCTGCTGCTCATGCTGCTGTTCTGGACGGCCGGGTTGTACGCCGACGCCGGGCTCCAGGTCGTCTACGTGGCGCTGGGCTGTTACGGCTGGTGGCACTGGTTGTTCGGCGGTGAGCGGCGGACCCGTCTCACGGTGAGTCGGACCGGCCGGCGGGAGTGGGTGGCGCTGGCTGTCGTCGGTGTGCTGCTCACCGGCGCGTTCTGGGTCCTGTTGGACCGGGCCACCGACTCGACGGTGCCGCTGCCGGACGCGTTGACGACGGCCCTGTCCCTGCTGGCGACGTACGGGCAGACCCGCAAGCGGGTGGAGAGCTGGTGGCTCTGGATCGCCGCCGACCTGATCTACATACCGTTGTACGCCTACAAGGGGCTGCACCTGACGGCCGTGCTGTACGTGGTGTTCCTCGCCCTGTGCGTGGTCGGGCTGCGGGCCTGGCGGGCCGATGAGCGCCGGCTCGACGGGGCGACCCCGGTGCCGCCCGGTCCGGCGCCGGTGACCGTGTGAGCGGGACGGCGCAGGCGCGGCGGGCCGAGTTCGGGCACGGGATGGTGGTGGGGAAGTTCTATCCGCCGCACGCCGGGCACCACGCGCTGATCGCGGCGGCGGCTGCCCGCTGTGCCGCGCTCACCGTGGTGGTGGCGCCGTCGCGGCGGGAGTCGATCCCGCTCGAGGCCCGGTTGGACTGGCTGCGGGAGGTGCACGCGGACACGCCGTGGGTCCGGTTCGTCGGCAAGTACGACGACCACCCGGTGGACTACGCCGACCCGGCGGTCTGGGACGCGCACTGCGCGGTGTTCCGGGAGGCGGTCGGGTCGGAGAAGGTGGACGCCGTCTTCTCGTCCGAGGCGTACGGCGTGGAGTTGGCTCGCCGCTTCGGGGCCGTACCCGTGTCGGTCGATCAGGATCGGCGGACCGTGCCGGTGTCCGGGACGGCGGTGCGCGCGGACCCGGCGGGTCACTGGCGGTGGCTGAGCCCGCCGGTGCGGGCCTTTCTCGTGCGGCGGGTCGTGGTGGTCGGCGCCGAGTCGACCGGCACCACCACGATGGCCGAGGCGCTCGCGGCGCACTACGGCACCGTGTGGGTGCCGGAGTACGGCCGGGAGTTGACGGCCCGCAAGCTCGCCCGGCTGCGGGAGGGGTCGCCCGGTGCGACGGTCTTCGACGTCGGCTGGGACCGGGACGACTTCCGCGCGGTGGTTCGCGAGCAGCAGGCGGCCGAGGACGCGGCGGCTCGGTCGTCGGGGCCGTTGTTGTTCTGCGACACCGACGCGCGGGCCACCGCGGTCTGGGAGGAGCGCTACCTGGGCAGCGCGTCGCCGCAGGTGCTCTCGGCGGCTCGTCGCCCGGCGCTGTACCTGCTGACCGACCACCGGGGCGTGCCGTTCGCCGACGACGGGTTGCGCGACGGCGAGCACCTGCGGGCCTGGATGACCGGGCGGTTCCGCGACGAGTTGGCCGCGTCCGGCGCGCCGGTGGTGGAGTTGACCGGGCCGCACGCCGAGCGGCTGACGCGGGCCGTGCAGGTCTGTGACGCCCTGCTGGCCGCCGGCTGGTCGTTCGCGGAGCCGATTACCGCACCCGACACACTAGCCTCCTAGGACGACCAAGAGGGTGTGTGATGGGCACCCCATGCCCCAGGTGTGATCACGGCGCGTGGTGGGCAACAATGGACCCCGAGGAGGGGAGTATTCCCCCGTGACGAAGTCGTCAGCACGGACGATCGTCGGATTCTCGACGGTCGGCCCGGCTTCGTCGGTCGCCGTCCCGTTCGCGGGCCGGGGGCGGAAGAGACCTCCGACAGTCACCAGAGTGAGCGACAGCGGCACGCCGGCCCCGGCAGGGGCGTACGGTGTGCCCGACGCCGCGTGTCTGCCGGAGGAATGAACGTTGGACGTGTCCGGATTGGTGTGGGCGGGAACCCTCGTCGCACTGTCTGCGGTGCTGCTCGTCGACCTGTTGATCATCGGTCGGCGCCCGCACGAGCCGAGCGTGCGCGAGTCGAGCCTCTGGGTCGCCTTCTACGTCGGTCTCGCCCTGCTCTTCGGCGCCGGCGTCTGGCTGGCCTCGGGGGCCAGTTCGGCCGGGCAGTTCTACACCGGCTGGCTCACCGAGTACAGCCTCTCGGTGGACAACCTCTTCGTCTTCGTCATCATCATGGCCCGGTTCGGGGTGCCCCGGCAGTACCAGCAGAAGGTGCTGCTCATCGGCATAGTGCTGGCGTTGGTGATGCGCGGCGGGTTCATCGCCGCCGGCGCGGCGTTGATCTCACAGTTCTCCTGGGTCTTCTACATCTTCGGCGCGTTCCTGATCTACACGGCGGTCAACCTGGCCCGGCAGGGTGAGCCGGACGAGGACGAGTTCTCCGAGAACCTCCTGATCCGGTGGAGCCGCCGAGCGCTGCCCATCTCCAAGGGCTACGACGACGCGAAGCTGACGACCCACGAGAACGGGCGGCGGCTGTTCACCCCGATGCTCATCGTGATGATCGCGATCGGCACCACCGACCTGATCTTCGCGCTGGACTCGATCCCGGCGATCTTCGGGATCACGCAGGAGCCGTACCTGGTCTTCACCGCGAACGTCTTCGCGCTGATGGGTCTGCGTCAGCTCTACTTCCTGCTCGGTGGCCTGCTCGACCGGTTGATCTACCTCAGCTACGGGTTGGCTGTCGTGCTGGGCTTCATCGGGGTCAAGCTGGTGCTGGAGGCGCTTGCCGACAACAACCTGCCGTTCATCAACGGCGGGAAGCACGTCGCGTGGGCGCCGCACATCCCGATCTGGCTGTCCCTGCTGGTCATCATCGGCACGCTGGGCATCGCCACCATCGCCAGCCTGGTCAAGTCCGCCCGCGACAGGCGTCGCGAGTTGGCCGAGGCCCGACGCTGAGGCTCAGGGCCGGGCGCGGGCCGGTCAGACCCGGTGCGCGCCGACGAGGGTGGCCGTACGGTCGGCCGGCAGACGCTCCTCCAGCACCCGACGCCGCCGGTAGCAGGCGTGCAGCATCCGCCGGTCCGTCGGGCCGTCGGCCACGGCCGTGACGATACCGATGTGGTGGATCTTCCGGCCGGGCCGGGCGAAGAAGTAGAGGTCGCCGGGGCGCTCCGCGCCCAGCGTCAGGGGGGTCGTCGCCACGGCCTGGTCGTCGGCGTCGCGGGGGAGCAGCACGCCGAACCGGCGCCAGGCCAGGTGGACGAGGCCGGAGCAGTCGATGCCGTACGTCGAGAGTCCGCCCCAGATGTAGACCACGTCCAGCAGCCGCTGGGCCACCGCGAGCGCGTCGGCGGCGCTGGGCGGCCCGGTCTGCGCCGGGGCGAGGTGTCCGTCGGGCAGCCAGAGCGGCGTGGGCTGACCGGGGACGTGGACCTCCCGCCAGCCCTGCCGGGACGGGCCGGCCGGGACGAGGCGGGTGCCCACGACGACGCCGGGCAGCACCACCGGCCCGTCCGGACCGGCGTGCAGGTCGGTGACGGTGGCGTCGACCACGAGCGGGTCGCCGCCGACGGTGGGATCCGCGGGGGTCAGCTGGTCGGCGGGGAGCCAGCCCGGGTAGCCCCGCGGGTCGAGCTTGGCGGCCGGCTGCTCGACGGCGACAACCCGCACCCAGCCGTCCGGGCGCACGTCGTCGACGAGCACCCGCTCGCCGAGCAGGAGTTGACTCAGCACACAGTCGCCGACCTGTTGGTCGGTGTCCAGACCGGAGACCCAGGTCGGGATGTCGACATCGGTCCTGAGCGCGGGACCGTCGACCGGCCGCACCGCCTCCGGGGATGACCACAGCGTCGCCACCGCGACCCGGACGACGGCCTCGCGGCCCGGTTGTAGCTGCACGTCGACCCCCAGCTCGTGTCGGCTGTCCGGGGGAAACCCTATGAAGAAAACCGCCGATCCTCAACCACGAGTCTGCATCTTTACTTCAGCCAGGCCGGAAATGCCGAGGCCAGGGGCATCCGGAAGGACTACCGTCGGCCCCTCGTAGCGGATTCCGCCCTGCACCGGCGACCAGGCCAGCCACCAGGCGGCGTCCAGGTCGGCGACCGCCGTGGTGCCGTACGCCGCCACCAGGCTCGCCGCCGCGCCGATGCCGACCTGACTCTCCATCATCGACCCGACCACCGTGCCGAGCCCGTGCGCGCGGGCCAACTCCAGCAGCGTGCGCGCCGGGTGCAGCCCGCCGCACTTGGCCAGCTTGACGTTGACCAGGTCGGCGGCCCGGCGGCGGATCACCTCCACCAGGTCGCGGACCCCGAAGACCGCCTCATCGGCCAGGATCGGCACCGACACCCGGTCACTGACCCAGGCCAGCCCGTCCAGGTCCCAGCGGGCCACCGGCTGCTCGACCAGCTCCACGTCCAGCTCGGCGTCCTCGATGCCACGGATCACCCGGACCGCCTCGCGCGGTGTCCAGCCCTGATTGGCATCCAGCCGGATCCGCACTCCGGCGCCGACCGCCCCGCGCACCGCCCGTACCCGGTCCAGGTCGCCGGCCGCGTCCGTGCCGACCTTGAGCTTGAGCACGCCGAAACCGTCGGCCCGCCGCTGACGCGCGGCCGCCGCCAGGTCGACCGCGTCGCCCGCGGCGAGGGTGACGTCCGTCGGGACGCGCAGCGCCGTGCCGCCGAGCAACCGCACCAGGGGTACGCCCAGACGCCGCGCTGCCAGGTCGTGCAGCGCGACGTCCACCGCCGCCTTCGCCGCCTCGTTGCCCACCACCGCCCGCTGCACCTCGCCGCAGCGGGCCACCAGGTCGTCCGGGTCGCGTCCGGTGAGCAGCGGACCGAGCAGTTCCTGCACGCACGCCTGCGCGCCGGCGACCGATGCGCCGGTGACCTGCCACACCTGCGGCGCCTCACCGAAGCCGGACCGACCATCGGCGTCGATGAGCTCGACGATCAGGGTGTCCACGGTGGTGGTGCGGCGCAGCGCGGTGACGAACGGGGTGTGTAAGGGGGCAGAAACCCGGTGGGTGCGTACCGCCGAGATCGTCATATGGGGCACCCTATACACAGACAAGCGGCGGGAGGACCACGCGATGGTCATCGGGGACTGGCAGTTGGTGGGCGCGCCGAACGCCCGGGACCTTGGCGGCCTCGTCGGCGTCGACGGCCGGAAGGTGCGCGCCGGACGGCTGATCCGCACTCCGGCGCTGGGTCGGCTCACCGACGAGGACCTGCCAGTACTCGCGAAGCTGGGACCGGCCTGCGTTGTCGACCTGCGCGACGGCGCGGAGATCGCGCTCGCCCCGACCGACCGGCTGGCCGGCGAGCCGCGGGTGGTGCACCTACCGGTGCACGACCCCGAGCACCCCGTCTTCACGTACGTCTCGGCGGTGCTCGTCGGCCATGACCTCGACGCGTACGCCGAACTGGCCCGGCAGGGCACGGCGGGGGCGATGGCCGAGATCTACCGGTGGTTCGTCACCGGCGAGTCCGCCCGCGTCAACTTCGGCGCGGCGGTACGCCTGGCCGCCAGCCCGGACAACCTGCCGCTGCTGTACCACTGCTCGGCCGGCAAGGACCGCACCGGCTGGCTCACCGTCATCCTGCTCACCGCGCTCGGGGTGGACGAGGCCGCGATCCGGGCCGAGTACCTGCGCAACAACGCGCTCACCGACAGCCTGCGCGCGGTGATCATCGAGGCGATGCGCCGCCGCCAGCCGACACTTGACGTCGACGCGGTGCTACCGGTGCTGGAGGTCCGTGCGGCGTACCTCGACGCCGGCTACCAGGAGGTACGCCGGGTGCACGGCTCGTTCGACGCGTACCTGCGTGACGGTCTGGGGCTGACCGACGACGTGGTCGAGGCGTTGCGGGCGCACCTGCTGGAGTGAGTGCGTCGGGCTCAGAGGCGGTGCCGGTCGTCCCAGACCCGCGCCGAGATGCGCGCGATGAGTCGACAGGCGTCGTCGTCTCCGTCGTCCAGGTCGGTCGTGGTGCACACGGCGATCACGTACGGCGGGGCGTCGTCGGGCAGCACCACGCCGACACCGTGGCGCACACCACGTACCCAGCCGTTCTTGAGCGCGATCCGGATGCCCTCGGGCAGGCCGGCGGCCAGGTCCTCGCGGTGTTCCTGGGCGAGCAGCACGTCCAGCATGGCGGCGCACCCGGCCGGCGAGGCGAGGCGGCCGGGCGTGGTGGCGCCGCCGGCCAGCGCGCCCAGCAGGGCGGCCAGGTCGGCTGCGGTGACGGTGTTGGTGATGCCGACGTCGCGGGCGGCGAAGTCCTCGATGCCGCGGCCGGTGACGCTGTCCCGGGCGCCGGCCAGCGACCACACCTCGGCCACGGCGGGCAGCCCGACGTGCCCGATGACGAGGTTCGTGGCCAGGTTGCTGGACCGCACGATCATCCGCTCGGCGAGCCAGCGTAGCGACGCCGTGCCGCCGAGCCGGTCCCACACCGCGTCGTCGTTGTCGTAGTGCGGGGCGCAGGAGAACCGGGGCGCGCCGGGCTGGGCCGAGTCGAACTCGTTGACCACCGGGACGTCGGCGTCCAGGTCCAGGGAGCCGGCCTCGGCGGCGCGGTACAGCGCGGCCAGCACCGCCACCTTCATCGTGCTGGCGGCGTAGTGGCCGGCGCGGGCGTGCCGGGTCCAGGCCGGTGGCGCGTCGAGTCGACCCACGTACGCCGAGACGGTGCCCGGCACCGTGTCCAGATGGGCGTCGAGATCATCCCAGCTCATGCCGGTGACCGTAGCTGATCAACCGGCGCCGGGCGGACGTACCCCGGGCGGGGAAGCGAAGGGCGCGTCGGCCGCAAGCGGC